>JBJTSM010000087.1:0-3939 GCA_046076685.1 Planctomycetia bacterium
CCGCGAGGCGCTGGCCGCATGCCCCGCGCGGGCCGCCGAATCGGCGCTGCGCGTGTAGGGCGATTCCGACTCGAGGCCAGGATAGGCCGACTCGCTTCGGCTTCCCCCGACCCCCGGCTCCTCACACGAACGAGACAACCCGCCGTGCCGTGAGTCACACCCTGTCCTGGTGCCGTGACTTGCTGCGGTTGCTGCGACAATCGACGCACAGCCCGGCGATGATCAGCCGGTGGCTGCGGACGCGAAACTGGTGCTGCCCGGCCACGGCGTCGCAGATCCGGGCGAGTTCGGCGCTCGAAAATTCGATCAGCTTCTGGCACGACGTGCAGTGGAGGTGATCGTGCTGCGGGTAGCCGTAGTCGTGCTCGTAGACGGCCCTCCCGCCGAGCACCATCTTGCGGAGCAGGCCCGCGTCCACCATCTCGGTGAGTGTGCGGTAGACGGTGGGTCGGCTGGCCTTCGCCCCCTCCGGCGTCCGGCGGAGATCCGCGAGCAACTGCTCGGCGTCGAAATGCTCGTGGTGGCTGCTGACGTGATCGACGATCACCTGCCGCTGCCGCGTGACCCGCTTGCCACGGGCCTGCAGAAACTCGGCGAACCGCTCGCGCGGCGTCAGCGCGACGTCGACCTTGCCCAGGGAAAAATCGGATGCGATGGCCATGGAGAATCACGGCTCGTGCCGCTCGCCAATTCTAGCCTGCCGGGCGTGGGCTGTCAGCCAATGCAAACAGCCGGACCGTGCCGGCCCGGCTGTCGCGTGTGTGATTGCCGTGTTTCGCCGCCGATCAGCCCAGCCGCTCGAGCAGGCGATCGAGCGCCAGATCGAGCTTCTCGGGCGTCTCGTAGGACCCGTCGGCGATCGCCGCCCGGATCGCGTTGACACGATCGAAGCGGATGTCGCCGGTCGAATCGGCGGCCCGCACCGCGTCGACCGACAGCGTGACCGAATCGTGCACCTCGGCCACGCCCTGCTGCATGGCGGCCTGCGTGGACTGCGTGGCCTCGACGCCCTTCAAGGCGTTCAACCCCTGCGATCCTTGCGTCGACGTGACACCCCAGATGTTCATGATGGCTCTCCTCGTGGTGAAACCGGCAGATCGTGCTTCGAATCCCTTCGCTCCCCCGACATGGACGCTTCTACGCGTCTGCCATGCGGAAGGTTCGTGACGGGTTTTGGAATTCGCGTCCGCCTGCTCCTTGCTGACCGATCTCTTCGCTATTGTTGCCGCGCTTCCGCATTCCGGCGACACCAGTCACCGGAACGTCCGCCGGAGAAACCTGATCCTCCGGTCGCCGCGACCAGCTTTCTGTCATCGACCAACCACCGCCCGAAACTTCACCAGAAATTTTCCCTGCCTGTTTTTCGCATTCTGCCGGCCCCGAGGCCCCGCATCCTGCCCAAACCGTCAGCTCATCGCAAACTCCACCTTCCGCCGATCGAGCTGGTTCTGGAGCCGCTCCACGATGGCCGAGTGCATCTGGCTGACCCGGCTCTCCGAGAGGTCGAGCGTCGCGCCGATCTCCTTCATGGTCAGCTCCTCGTAGTAGTAGAGGATGATGATCAGCCGCTCGTTGCGGTTGAGCCCCTTGGTGACCAGCCGCATGAGGTCCGACTTCTGGATCCGGCGGGTCGGATCCTCGCCCTTCTTGTCCTCGAGGATGTCGATCTCGCGGACGTCCTTCGAGCTGTCGGTCTCGCACCATTTCTTGTTGAGACTCACGAGGCTGACGGCGTTGGCATCGACCAGGAGTTTCTCGAACTCCTCGTGCGAAAGCCCCATGTGCTCGGCGACCTCCGCATCGGCCGGCGCGCGGCCCAGCTTGGCCTCCAGGGTCTTGACCGCCTCGTTGAGCTTGCTGGCCTTCGAGCGCACCAGCCGCGGCACCCAGTCCATGGTTCGCAGTTCGTCGAGCATCGCCCCGCGGATGCGCGGCACGCAATACGTCTCGAACTTCACCCCCCGCGACATGTCGTAGGCGTCGATCGCGTCCATAAGGCCGAACGTGCCGGCCGACACGAGATCGTCGAGCTCGACGCCGTCGGGCAGCCGGGACCAGATGCGTTCGCCGTTGTATTTCACCAGCGGCAGAAAGATCTCGATGAGCCGGTTCCGGAGCTGTTCGTTCGACTGGTCGGCCTTGAAGGTCTTCCAGAGTTCGAGCATCTCCTCGGCAGACGGCTGGGTCGCGTAATGTGCCACTTCATCCTCCTTGAATGGGCCTGTCATCCGAAGCCGCGAGGCGGCTCTGCCGCCGTGCCGCGAGACTTCTTTCACCGTGCCGGACGCGCACCCTCCGGGTGCCATCCGGCGAATCATCACCGCTTCTCGACCGATCCCTCCATCAACCCTCACCGTCCAAACGAGTCGTCATCGATCCGCAGACGGCGAATTCCTGAATATTTTTCCGTTGAGAGTTTTTTCCGATGGCCGGCCAGTCGGCCCAGCCTTCCCAGGCTGCCCGACGGTTCGTGCCATCCGCCGCGTTACGCGGCCCGCAACACCTCGCCGCCACCGATGCTGGCAAAGACCTCGACGCGATCCTCGTCCGCCAGTTCCTCGGCCGCCAGCACCTGCACGTCGTGCAGGTGCCTGGCGAGGGCGTCGCGTACCCGCAGCCGCACGGCGCCCGGCACGGCGATCACCGGCCGCGCCCCCCTCTCCACCACGGGCCGCACGGCCCGCCGCAGTTCCGCAAGCATGTGCACCGGCGGTCGGCCGGCGGCTGCCACGATCGCGTCGATCGCCGGTTCCTCCAGCCGCACCACCACCAGCCGGCCCCGCGAATCCCTGGCCCGACGGCAGATCGAGCGGGCGAACGACCGCCGCACGATCTCCGCCAACTGCCCGGGCTCGACGGCCTCGGCCGCGTGATCGGCCATGATCTCCAACAGTTCGGCGAGCGGTCGGATCGGGACACCGTCCCGCAGCAGGCACTGCAGGGTGCGATGAACGCGGGCGATCGTGAGCACGCCCGGCACCACCTGTTCGACGACCGCCGGCTGGGTTGCACGGAGCGACTCGATCAGCCGGGCGACCGCATCCCGCGACAGCAGCCGGTCGCCATGGCGGCGCACCGCCGCCTCGATGGCCCGGGCGATGCACTCGGCGTCGCCATGGACCGCCGCCCCGCGACGCCGGGCCGTTTCGGCCTGGGCGTGGCCCAACCACGCTCCGCGGCGACCGGTCAGGGGATCCACGGCGCCGGCGTGCGCGTCGGCAGGTCCTGAAGCATCGTCTTCGTCGACCACCTCGCCGACGGGCGGCACGACCAGCAGGCGGCCCGTCGGAATCTCGGCCATGGTGGCGACGTCACCCGCGATCGTCACGCGGTAGCCGCGATCGGGCAGCGACAGGTCGTCGCGCATCGCGATCGACGGCACGACCAGCCCGAGATCGGCCGCCACGCCCGACCGCACCGCCGCCGCCCGTTCGGCCAAAAGCCCCGGCGTGCCGCCGGCTGCCGCGGGGGCGAGCAGCCCCAGCAGGCTGCGGCCCAGTTCCACGACGATCCGCTCGTCGGCCAAAAGCTCGTCGCCCGTTCCCGGCTTCGGCGTGGCGACGGCCTGCGTGTCCGACAGCGAGTCTGCCCGTGGGGCCGACCGCGGCTGCTTCGCCCGGCGGCCGATGAACCAGGCCGCCGCCGCCATGGCCACTGCCATCGCCGCCAGCGGCACGAAGGGCAGGTCGGTCAGCGACAGGATGCCGAGGAACACCGCCGTGATCACGAGCACGTGCGGCCGCGAGACGAACTGTCTGCCGAGTTCCCGGGAGAGATCGACCGCCTGGCTCGACCGCGAGATGAGCAGCCCCGTGGCCACGGATACGAACAGCGAGGGCACGGCGCTGGTGAGGCCGTCGCCGATCGTGAGACGCGAGTAGATCTCGATCGCCCGCTGCACGGGCATGCCGTGCTGGACCACGCCGATGGCGAGTCCCC
>JBJTSM010000088.1:0-8999 GCA_046076685.1 Planctomycetia bacterium
GGCCGCAACTCATGGGCTGCGCTGCGTCTGCGCCTTTCCTGCCTTGCGGCGTTTCTCGCCGTCGTGGCAGGAGCGGGGCGGGCCTTCGCTGATCCCCTCACGACCGGAACGTGGACAGGCGGCGGCGGAAGCGGCAGTTGGTCGAATCCCGCCAACTGGACGACCCAGCCGACGACGAGCGGTTCGTGGAGCCTCATCTTCAGCGGCACGAGCCAAACGGCCACCACGAACGACATCGGCGTCATCACGCTGGACTCGTTGTCGTTCGTCAACGACGGCACGGAGGGCAAAACCTCCACGTTCACCCTGAGCGGTTCGACGCTGAATCTGTCGGCGGCCACGATCTCGACCACGGCCGCGAGTGGTTTGTCCTTCAGCGACACGATCGGCAACAAGCTGTCGCTGAGCGGTTCGAACAACGTGTCTTTGGGCGGCGGTCACAACCTCACGATCAGCGGCGACATCAGCGGGCTCGGTGCCAGTCTGACAAAGTTCGGATCGGGCCAGCTCTACCTGACCGGGAGCAACAGCTATACGGGCACGACGACGATCAACTCGGGCAACGTGCGGACGGGTTCCGGCGGGCCGAGTTCGGACTCGAACAACTACGCGTTGGGCACGGGCGACGTGGTGGTGAACAACGGTGGCGCGTTGGCGGTCCGCAACAGCACGAACCTGTCGAACAACATCCGGATCAGCGGCACCGGTTCGACGGTCGGGTTCAGCGGCGGGGCACCGCTGGTGGGGTCGTTTGGGGCCTCGGGCCAGACGGCGGTGGTGTCAGGCACCGTGACGCTGGGCGACAGCACGTCGATCTCCACGTGGGGTTCGGCGGGCGTGACGAACAGCAGGCTGCGGCTGACCGGCCCGATCGAACTGGGCTCGAACACGCTCACCTTCACGCAGTGCGTGACCGCGGGAGCCGTCACCTGGATCGAGGCCAACGGGCCCATCCGCGGCACGGGCTCCGTCATCGTCGACGGCACGTCGACGGTCTACATGAATGGTGCGAACACCTACACCGGGCCCACGACGGTGCGGACCGGCCTGCTCGGCGGCACCGGCTCCATCGCGGGGGCGGTGATCGTGGAATCGGGGGCGACGATCGCTCCCGGCGATCCCGCCGATGCGACCGGCATCCTCACCGTCGGCTCGTTGCAACTGGCGGCGGGGTCTCTGGCCGCCCTCGAGATCAGCGGCACCGCCGCGGGCGCGTTCGACCGGATCGTTTCGAGCGGCAACGTCGACTTCGGCGCTCTTCCTGGCAGCGGTGGCAATCTAACCATTGACTTCCTGTCGAGTGGATTCAACAACGGCGATTCGTGGCAGCTCTTCAGCGGAAGCAGTTTCAGCGGGCACCTGTCGTCGGTCACGGCCAAGGGCGTCTTCGGCACGCTCGTGTTCACCTTCATCGGGAACGGCGAGTGGAAGGCGACCGGCGGGCCGCTCGCCGACGGACAGAGCATGTCGTTCTACGAGACCAGCGCGAACGCTTTGAACGGACTGTTCAACGCCGGACAACTGGTGGTCGTGCCCGAACCATCGGCGATCGTCATCGCCAGCATCGGGCTGGGGCTTGCCGGCTACCGGCAGTGGAGGCGTCGCCGGGTGAACCGCGTTCCTGACGCCGCGACGCCCGTGATTTGACGGTTGCCAGCGCGGCGGGGTACGGTCGGGGAATGGCCGACTTCTCGACATCCAAGCCTCGCGGCGCCGCCTCATCGGAAGCTGGTCAGGCCTCCGCCGTCGAGCCCACGGCCGCGTTTCACGTCGAAGCCGCACCCGCCGAGCCGCCCTCGACCCCCCTGCCGCCGGGCGAGGCCACCGTCATCTCCGCGCGTCCGGCCGCTCCCGGCAAGCCGGCCACGATGGCCGAAATCGGCCGGCTGCTCGAGGGACGCTCGCTCGGCCCCTACCGGCTCGACCAGTTCGTGGGCGGTGGCGGCATGGGGGCCGTCTTTCGGGCTCTCGACACCACCCTCGACCGGGTCGTCGCCGTCAAGGTGCTGTCGCGGCAGCAGTCCGACGACGAGGAGACGCTCCGTCGCTTCCGCAACGAGGCCCAGTCGGCCGCGCGGCTCGACCACGAAAACATCGGCCGCGTGCATGCCGTCGGTTCGGATGACGGCTGGCACTACATCGTCTTCGAATTCATCGAAGGCACCAACCTCCGCGACGTCGTCGTGAAGGAGGGCACCTTCAGCCTGTCCCGCACCATCGAGGTGACGGTGCAGGTGGCCGAGGCCCTCGAGCACGCCTCCGAACGCGAGGTGGTCCATCGCGACATCAAGCCGTCGAACATCATCATCACTCCCGCCGGCCGTGCCCGCGTGGTCGACATGGGCCTGGCGCGGCTCCACCACATGGGTGGCGACCAGGATCTCACCGTCAGCGGGATGACGCTCGGCACGTTCGACTACATCTCGCCCGAGCAGGCCCGCGACCCGCGCTCCGCCGACGTGCGCAGCGACCTCTACTCGCTCGGCTGCACCGTCTTCTTCATGCTCGTGGGCCGGCCGCCGTTCGCCGACGGCACGATGGTGCAGAAGTTGCTGCAGCATCAGCAGGACCCGCCGCCGGCGATCGAGTCGCTCAGGCCCGACATTCCCAAGCGGTTCGCCGCGATCCTCGGCCGGCTGATGGAGAAGGACCCCAAGGACCGCTACCAACGGCCCGCCGAACTGATCGACGATCTGCTGGGCCTGGCCGATGACCTGGGCCTCGAACTGGCCACGCCCCGAACTGCCCCGGCTGTCGCCGTCGAACCCGTGCCCCGCCCCGTGCCGGTGCACCTGCCGTGGCTGCTGCCGCTCCTGGGGCTCGTGGCCGTGGTCGGCGGGCTCTGGCTGCGGACGTCGAGCATGCCCCGGCCGAGCGACCGCGGAGCCACCGGGCCTGGCCTGCCGGTGGCCGGCACCGGGGAGGAGGCGAAGGGCGGCGACTTGGAAGCGTCCGGCGATGGGGCGGCGGCTGATTCGGAGTCACGCGTATGGCGGGTCGTCGACGTGCCTACGGTGGACGACGACTGCAGCACCGTCGCCGAGGCCGTCCGGCAGGCGTCTGACGGCGACGTGATCGAAGTCGCCTGTGCCGAACCGAGGGACGACGGGCCGCTCACGATCGAGGGAAAGAGACTGACGATCCGCGCGGCTCCCAGCATCGAGCCGATCCTGCGGTTTGCGGAGTCGGGGACGGTGCCACGGGATGGCGGCTGTATCACGGTGGTGTCGGGAACGCTTGACCTGCGGAATGTGACGCTCAGGTCGGCTTTCCTGCCCGCCAGCCCGGCACGTCCCGCGCTCGTTTCGCTGCAGGGGACGGCGGCGCTCCTCTGCGAGACGGTGCTGTTCGTCGTCTCGGGCGAGGCGGCGGGCGGCGGCGCCGGCATCCGCTCGCAGACGTCGGGCAACGATCGGCAGGAGATTCACGCCGTCGACACGCGGGCGGAGGGAGGGGCGGTGTTTCTGGAGGCGAAGGGAAGCGGGAGGATCGACCTCTTTTGGTCGGGCGGTCGCGTCGTGACCCGGGGGCGATTCCTCGTGGCCGAGGGGGCGGCTCGGAGCGACATGGGCCACGGGGGCGGGGGCATGAGCGTCCGCATGAGCCTCGACGACGGCCTGTTTGCCTGCGGGCAGGGCCTCGTCTGCCTGATCGACTCGCCCACGCTGCCGCTGCCGCCGAGGCTGCAGGCGTTCGCCAAGGCCTGCCGTTTTCTTGTGCCCGAAGGGCGGTCTCTCCTAGAACAGTCCGGGGTGGGCGATCCGGAGGGCTACCGCCCCGCCGTGGAATGGGTGGACGCCGCCAGCCGCTACGAGGGCAGCGGGATCCTGCGGAGGATCGACGGGGCCGCCGAGCGGTTTGACATCGATTTCGCGTCTCAGCCGCAGCCCTTCAACCACGCGGCGAAGATCGAGGCCTGGCCGGGGGACGAGTGACCCGGCCGCCGGCATGGCGGATCGGCCGGCCTGCGCATGGCCGCGTGGTACAATTTTCTTGACGGCAACGTAGCGTGTCGGTCTAGTGATCGATGGCTTTTGCACCCCCCTTCCATTCACCTCCCTTCCAGTCACCTTGGAGAGCAGCGATGTCTTGCAGCAGGAGCAGCAGGTTTGTCTTGTTCGTCGGAGCGGGCGTAGCCTTGGCGTGTGGCGGATCGGCGCGGGAGGCCTTCGCGATCAAGCCGTTCTTCGACGAATTCAAGGCCGTCTATGTGAAGCCAGACAGTGCCGATCCTGCCGAGAAGGCCCTGGCCGCCGAGGTGGAGACGGCGAAGTGCAATGTCTGCCACGCCGGTTCGAGCAAAAAGGAGCGCAACGCCTATGGCAACGCGCTCGCCGATCGTCTCGACAAGAAGGCCGACGCCAAGGACGTGGCGAAGATCAAGAAGGCGCTCGAGGAGGTCGCGGCCCTGCCGAGCGACCCGGCCAAGGCCGATGCTCCGACGTTCGGCACCCTGCTGAAGGAAGGCAAGCTTCCCGGCGGGAAGTGAGGCGAGCCCGATATCGCTTCCGACTGTCGCCGATCGACTTTCAGCGAGGTTGTCCGGCGGCCTCGAGGATCATCTCCTCGAGTCCCGGGCAGCCGGCGACGCCGGCCGCCACGTGGTCGGGAGCGAACAGCCGCACGCGTTTGACCAGGTCGTCGAACTGCTCGTGCGCGAGGCTGCGGACCACCGGTGAGACCTCCTCGAACCTTCGCCAGGTGAAGGCTGCCTCGGTCGTCTGACGGTGTCCGGGGGCGGGCCGCGGCCGGTCGCGGACGGCCAGCCGGAATTCCACCTCCCGTTCGGCGGGTGGGGCGTCGATCAACAAGTCATCGGCCGTCAGCGGCCGCCCCGCGCGCCGCGAGACAGCGGCCGCCAGCCGTGCGGCGATCGCCGCCTTCTCCTCGTAGCTGCGGCCCGCGAGCCGTCGGTGGATTTCCGGATGCCGCAGCGCATCGAAGGCCGTCACTCGCTTGTAGAGCCGGCGACGGGCACCGAAGAGCCCGTCCAGAAGCGGCTCCGCTGGTGTGTCCGCAGCGACCGCGCCGAGGGCCGCGACGAAGCTTCGGTCGTCGAGGCTGACGAGCTCTGCCGGATCGACGGCGTCGCGCAGGATCCAGACGGCCCGCTGGAGCATGGCCGTGGCCGACCGCACGGCGTGGTGCCAGTAGACCTCACTGAACATGACATACCGGGCGAACACCAGCATCTCGGCGGCCGTGCGGCCCTTGTCGGTGATGGCCAGCGACGTGCCCTGCTGGTCGAGGCAGAGGCTGGCAAGGAGTCGTTCCTCGTCGAAATGGCGGCCGTAGGGCACACCGGCATGGAGACTGTCGCGGCCCAGGTAGTCCATCTTGTCGACGTCGATCGGACCCGAGAGCAGCGAGTGCAGGATGCGATCCGCGGGCCTGGTGCCCGTGCCGGTGATGAGCGCGGCGACACGGCCGGGGTCGAGTCCCCACGATTCTGCGAGCACTGCAGCCGGTTCGCCCCTCGCGAGGATGTCGTGGACGAGGGACTCGTGCCGGGGAAACCGGGGCAGTCCCACGTCTTCGATCGGGTGGCAGAACGGCCAGTGGCCAATGTCGTGCACGAGCGCCGCGACCACGAACGCCGCCGCGTCGTGCTCGTCGATCACCGCGACGAACCGCGGATCATGCTTGAGCCGCGCGAGGAACTCGAGCGCGCGCCGGTAGACCCCCAGCGAGTGTTCCAGCCGCGAGTGGATCGCGCCGGGGTAGACGAGCGCCACGAGTCCAAGCTGGCTGACGTGGGCGAGTCGGCGCATCTCGGCCGTGTCGAGCAACGCCCTGACCCGCGGCGTGAGCGGCACGGTGACCCCGGGCGGGATCCGCACGCCCTCCGCATGGGATTCGAACGAGACAAGCTCAGGAAGGTCCGTCAGCGGCATGGACTGCTCCTCGCCATGGCCCCATCAAAGCGGCGCGAAACCGGCCAGCCACCGCAAGAGCGCGATGAACGTGGCATAGAGGGAAAAGTGGGCCACCCCCGATCCCCAGTCGAGATCGAAGGAGGCGAGGGCCGCGAGCGCCCCCGCGAACAGGAACGGCGGCCCGAGGTAGACCCACGGCCAGAGTTCCCCGGTCAGTTCAGGTGGTAGAAAGCTCTTCACGAACAAAAGGGTCGCGTAGGCGGCACCGCAGGCGGCTGTTCGTAGGAGCAGGGAGCGGCCCCGGTAGGGCTCGAGGTTTCGGTCGCGGACCACCTCGTACGCCAGCCAGGCGCACGGCAGCGACACGACGCAGGCCGCGGCTGCCAGCAGCCAGAAGGGAGCCTGGCCTGCTCCCCAGGCCAGCCGGGAGACCAGCGCCAGAAGCATGGCGGCGACCGCCCCGACGGCGACCGCGACGTATGCCGCCCGTGGGATCGGATGCTCTTCGAAGATGATGGGCGTTACGGGGGCTCGCCCGGGCCGGGCCGGTTCGTCCTCCGGCCCGTGGATCTTGACCTCCTTGGCCGCGGTGCTCGGCACCGTGATCGGCTTCTTGCATTTGGGGCAGGGGCCCGTGCGACCGGCAAACTTGTCGCTCACGGTAAAGGTGGATCGACACCCTGAGCAGATGACTTGGATGGCCATGGAATCGATCCATTGCGGGAGCGGGGACAGCTTCTTCGGGCCCGCGGCGGAGCGGCGCGAGCCCGGTCGCGGCAGTGTCAGAGCCGGCCGCGGCCCCGTCAAGCCGGTTGCCCGCAGGCTACACTTTGGAGATGCGGGACGCGGTCGTGACCGCACCTTCTCAAGCCCCCACCGTCCCCGCACGCTACCGTTCCCGCAACCTTGGAGAGAGCCGCCGGAGCCATGACAGACGACACGAAAAAGATCGTTCGCACGCGGGCTGAGCCCCAGCCGGACGGGGCGACGCCGGCCGCCGAGGGCAAGATCGTCTTCCACTGCTCGAATGGGCATCGCATCGTCGTCAAGGCGGCGATGGCGGGCCAGCGGGGCAAGTGTTCGAAGTGCGGGGTGTCCGTCCACATCCCGGGGGCGGCGGCCGCTGCGCCCGCAGCGTTGCAGCCGACAGCCCCTCCGCCGGCCCCGGTGTCGGCCACCGAAGAGCCACCTGCCGTCGACACGGGAGCCGAACCGGCGGCCGCCCCCGAGGGGCCGTTCATGCCGGCGGCGGAGGACGAGCAGGCGATCGGGCACGCCGAACCAACCGTTGACATGTTCGCCGGCCTGGCTGGTCTCGGCCAGGATTCCGGCGACAGCCGCACGTCGGGGGCCGAGGTGGGCGGGTTCTCCACTCACGGCGACGAGGTTCTCGAGGCGAACGCCGGGGCGGAGCAGGATGGGGCGGCGTTCTCGAGCGTGCCGACGGCCGCCCTGGTCGCCCGCCTGTTCGAGGAGATGGAGCACGGCGGGATCATCGAGATCCACATCAACGGCGGCAGCGTGATCCTGCCCGAGTTCTACGAGTCCCGCTGGTCGCGTGGATCGCACGGGCTGTTCGCCAGCCGCGCCGCAGATGGAACCGTGACGCTCACGGCGGTCGCCTGGGAGTCGATCCAGAAGATCGTCGTCCGCCAGGTCGAAGGGCTGCCGGATGGCATGTTCGAGTGAGCCGCGGCTACGGTGTCGATGCGGCAGCGGAGCCGCTTCGTCAATCGTGCTCGTCGAGGTCGCCCTCGGTGATCGTGACGAAGCCCTTGTTGGCGAGGGTCTCGAGGCCCATCTCCGTGTTGTCCACCATCAATGCCACGGCCGGCCGGCCACGGGGGCGTGACAGGATGGGATAGGCCTGGATGATGTTCACCTCGGCCTGCAGCAGCGCCGTGCAGATCCGGAGGAGGGGTTGGCTGTCGTCTGGCAGTTCGACGCCGATCAGGTCGCTCTCGATCAGCGCCAGGCCCGCCCGCTCCAGGATTTCGCGGCCCTGTTCGGGGTGGCTGAGCAGAAACCTGGCAAACGCACACTCGCCCGAGTCGTTGATCGAGAGCGCGACGATCCTCACCTTCGAGCCCTCGAACCGACGCACCACCTCCAGCAGCTGCCCCACCCGGTTTTCCATGAACACCGTGAACTGTCGCAGCGTCGGCCAGTTGCGTCCCCTGGCGGTCGCGAATCCCACCCCCGCTCCCTCTCCCGAGTCGCCGATGCTCACGTTTTGAACTCCTCGGAGGTCTGGGACCAGGGGACAGCCCGGAGGCCGGAAAAGCCGACGGGCCCTCTCGGGGATCCGCCGCCGCCGGGCAGCATCCCGAGACTTTGCCGCCAATGGCTGCGAAAGAATAGAGTCTCGGGGCCGGGCTGGTCAACGAAGCCGGGCATGCCGGCCCTGAAGGGCGGCATCGGAAGCCCCTCCAGCCGCTGCAGGAATGCCGACCATGGGCGAGAAGGTGCACGAGATCGAGATCAGGGTGCGATACCAGGAGACCGACGGTCAGCGGCGTCTGCACCATGCCAACTACCTTACCTACTTCGAGATGGGCCGCACCGAGATGCTCCGGGCCTGCGGCCGGACCTACCGGGAATTCGAGGACGAGGGGCTCTTCATGGTGGTGGCGGACGTGTCGTGCAAGTACCACGCCCCGGCCGACTACGACGACCTGCTGCGCCTGCGGACGCGGGTGGAAAAAATCGGTGCCGCCCACATCAAGCATGCCTACGAACTGATCCGCGGCACCACCATCCTGGCCACGGGCACCACGACGGTGGTCTGCGTCGACAAGGAGGGCAGGATCCGCCGGCTGCCCGACTGGATGCTCGTCTAGCAGGCTGTATCCGCGCCGACGGATTGGCGGGCGGCAAGATGTGCGGAAACTGTCCACCGCGGGCGGAGGGCCGGAATCGCGGGAACTTGTTCCCGTCCGCGGGCCGCCCAACAGTGCCGTGGGCGTTCTGTCCGCGCCCGAGCATCACTTCCCCCGGAGACCTCCACCATGATCCTTGCAGCCGAACGAGAACTGTGCCACGTGGGTGAAACGTCGGGCATGGCCGACCATGACCACGATCTCGTGCACGACCTGAGCCGACGCCTCGACGCGCTATGGCGAT
>JBJTSM010000089.1:0-3442 GCA_046076685.1 Planctomycetia bacterium
AAAGCGGGGCCGTGATCGACTACAGCGACTGGCAGGTGCCGCTGGGCCGCCGGTTCCGGGCCCTCAAGCTCTGGATGACGCTCCGCATGATCGGTGCGGCGGCCCTCCGGCAGCGGATCCGGGACCACGTCGCCTGGGCGACGGAGTTCGCCGGCTGGGTGCGGGCCGACCCCCGCTTCGAACTGCCCGTGGAGCCGTGCCTGAGCCTCGTCTGCTTCCGGCTCAGGACGGGCGACGACGCCTCGGCCGCCCTGCTCGAGCGGGTCAACCGGCGGGGGCGGGTCTTCTTGAGCCCCGCCCGGGTGGCCGGCCGCCAGGCCCTCCGTCTCGCCGTGGGCGGGTCGCTCACCCGCCGAGAGCACGTCGCGACGGCCTGGCAGGAGCTTTCCCGACTGGCCTAGCAGCCCGTGCGGTGGCAATCCAACTGTCACGATCAATTTTTTCTGCATTTTCGCCCCCTTTGCGGCCGATCTCCGATGAATTGGGGAGAAATTGGGAGAACGAGGGCGGCGGGCGAACCAACTCCGCACAGGCTCCGTAGGATTGGTTGCAAACCGGTTTTGGACGGCCTTTGTACGGCCGGCGAACCGGGCGAGGAGCAACACCATGGCACGAAAAGAGTCTCTGACGAACCTGCGGGCGATCCTAGTCCGCCGCCGCGACGCGCTGCGCAGCGCGCTGGCCGGCGACCTCTCCCTCCTGAAAGACCTGCGGAGCGAGTCCCCGGGCGACGTGATCGACGCGGCCTACGACTCGACCCAGGACGAAATCAGCTCGCAACTGGCCGAGGTGGAGAGCCGCGAGCTCGCCAACATTGAAAATGCGCTGGAGCGCATGAGGGCCGGGAAATACGGCTCCTGCGAGGTCTGCGGCGGGAAGATCCCGATGGCCCGGCTCAACGCCCTGCCCTACGCCACGATGTGCATCGAATGCCAACGCGACCTGGAGCGGTCGGGGACGGTGGGAGGGCTTGCACGTGAGGATCGCGAGCACGAGGCGGAGGAACCGATCGTCGGCGAGGTCGAATTCTGAAGGCCGGGTGACGGTTGCGATGCCCTGCCGCTTGGACGATCATTTTGGCCATGCACTCTGCCGATTGATCCATCGTCCCAAGCGAGCGTGCCACGATGCCTGGTGTGCGGATGACTGCTGATCGCAGCGTTCCCTGTGTCCTTCCCCGGTACGCGGCCTGCGCCCTCGTGCTGCTCGCCGCGACCGGTGGCCGCGGCGAGGAGCAACCGGTGAGGCTCGCGCCGATCGAACGCTCGGCCGCGGGGAGCGGCGGCCGGGTCGATCCCATGCGGCCGGCGCGGCTTTCGAACGCCGAACGGGAACGGCTCTACGAGCAGGTCTCCCGCGATGCCGAGGCGCTCGAGCGGCAGGGGGCCCAGCTCCGCCGCCTCACCCAGCTGCTCCGCCCCACGGTCGTGCACATCGACGCCAAGAAGCCGGCGCTGCGGCCCAAGAACGGCAAGGCGAGCGAGGACGAGGCCGGCTCGGGCGTGATCGCCCTCGTGGCGGGCCGGACGGTGGTCATCACCAACCGCCACGTCGTCCACCGCTCGGAGCTCGACAACATCACCATCCGGCTCGACGGCGGCCGGGAGATCCGCCCCGTCCGGCTCTGGTCGGATCCGATGACCGACATCGCCGTGATGGAGATCGAGGGGGACGATCTCGAGACGGCCCGCCTCGCCGCCGGCGACTCGCTTCAGATCGGCGACACGGTGCTGGCGATCGGCAGCCCGTTCGGCCTGTCGCATTCGCTCACGCTCGGCATCGTGTCGGCGAAGGGACGCCGCGATCTCGACCTCGGCGAGGGGAGCGTGAAGTTCCAGGACTTCATCCAGACCGACGCCGCCATCAATCCGGGCAACAGCGGGGGCCCCCTGGTGAACCTCCGCGGCGAGGTCGTCGGGCTCAACACGGCCATCGCCAGCAACTCCGGAGGCAGCGAGGGGATCGGGTTCGCGATCCCGATCTCGATGGTGATGTTCGTGACGAAGCAGCTCGTGGAGACGGGCTCGGTGTCGCGGGCGTATCTCGGCGTCACGCTCGACCGCGCCTTCTCGCAGAAGTCGGCCAACCGGCTGGGGATGGTGCGGGCCGTGGGAGCGCACGTGTCGGGAGTGACCACCGGCTCCCCCGCCGACGTCGCCGGCATCCGGGCCGACGACGTGATCCTGGAGATCGACGGCGTGGCGATCGAGGACGACGACCACCTCGTGAGTCTGGTCAGCGTGACACCCACCGACAGCACGGTGACCGTCACCGTCTTTCGCAGCGGCGAGCGGATCACGCTCGAGATGCCGGTGGCCAGCCGCGAGCAGTTCGAGGGGCCGTAAACACTCCCCATACAAGCCCCGGGCGCAAGCCCGGGGATCGTCTTGCCTCCGGGCCTGGCGCGGTGTGGCGATGCTTGGCAATGCAACCGTATCCCGTCGCTTGCGCTCCGGGCTTCTATGGGAGCGTGGCCGCCACCTGATAAAAGCCCCGGCGCAAGCCCGGGGATCGTCTTCCCTCCGGACCGCTCACGTCGCGGCGGCGGCGGCGGCGAGGCTGCGGAGGATGCAGTCCTTCACCGCGGGTACGTCGCAATTCACGAACAGATCGGCGTTCGGCCGCTGCTGGCGGACCTGGCGGCGATCGATCACGAGCATGCCCGCCGTGATGTCGCCCGCCGTCTCGACGTCGGCCACGACGGCCGTCCGCTCGAAGAGCTCCGGGTTCGTCGCCGCCACGAGCGCCACCACGTCATGCAGGCACACCTCCTCGCTGCCGAGGAGTTGGCGATGGGCGCGGAAGGCGTGCGGCAGCATCCGGCGGAGCAGGAGACCGGCCCGCGAGGTCTCGTCCGGCAGCTGCTCGAGAAAGTCGAAGCCGAGCATGACCTGCCCCGTGGTCTCGAGCGGCACGAGCGACTTGGTGAGCGGCTCGCGCACCACGTGCCGGGCCGCCGGCGGATCACAGAAGAAGTTGAGATCGGCGACCGGCGTCGCGTTGCCGCAGCCGTGCACGGTGCCCCCCGAGACGATCACGCGGTCGATGATCTCCGCGATCGAGGGATCGCGCCGGAGCAGCCGCGACAGGTTCGTGAGCGGTCCCAGGCTGACGATCGTCACCTCGCGGGGATTCGCGCGGATCGTCTCCCACATCACCTTCTCTGCCACTTGCCCGCCGTGCAGTTGGGCTCGTGGCAGATCGATGCCACCGAGCCCGTCCCCGCCGTGCATGTTGAAAGGCTTCTCCGGGAGGGCCATGTCGGTGGGGGCGATGCCGATCCGCGGCAGTCGCGGCGGATCGAGGTAGGCGACGATCGCCTGCAGGTTACCGGTGGCTTGCTCGGGCATCACGTTGCCGCCGGCCGCCGTGACGGCGACCACCTCGAGCCGCGGATCGAACAGGGCCATGGTCACCGCCACGGCGTCGTCGATTCCCGGAT
>JBJTSM010000090.1:0-3259 GCA_046076685.1 Planctomycetia bacterium
GCCAGCCGCCGCCCTCAGGATGCGGCAGCCCCATGGCCCGGCCGTTCTGCGTGGCCAGATACGATCCCCGCGTGATGCTGTCGCCTACGGGGAGAATGCGGAGCGGCGGCAGGCCGGCCACCGCCGCCGGCTCGGCCGCCGTCAGGCTCCCGGGCAATGCGAGCAGGACCGCACCGATGACGAGGCGGAGCAGCGAGCGATGGGTCGGGTTGTGGCAGGCAAAGGTTCGCATGGTGTTCGCACGCTGCCGCCGATCCGCGTGAGAGCGTGTGGGAGTGGATCGCGTTATCACCCGCTTCCGGCAGGGGACCGTAAATATGGCAAATATGGCATTGCGACTGCAATATTTACGGCTACGATGGTACCATGAAAACCACGATCGACATCCCCGACGAACTCTTCAGGCTTGCCAAGGCCCGGGCGTCTCTGAGCGGCATCAGTCTGCGGCAGTTCGTGACCGACACGCTGCGTTCCCAACTCCAACTTGAAGAGAAGCGGGCCCGGCCAACTGACCCGCCTTGGATGCAGGGCTTCGGTGGTCTGGCCGATCTGGCCGACGAGACAGCCCGCATCCGTGCGCTCATCGAGGAGGAATTCGAGTCGATCGAGATGGAGCCGGAGACGTGATCCTCGACACCAACGCTCTTTCAGCATGGGCCGAGGGAGATCGATCCATCGAACCCGTGTTGCGATCGGCAACCGAGGTCGTGATCCCCGTCATCGTTCTTGGCGAATTCGATTATGGCATTCGCCAGTCGAGGCACTACCGACGCTATGTCGACTGGCTGAATGCCAGCCTCGACTCTGTTGAAATCGCGTTGATCGACCGTGACGTGGCGCATGCGTATGGTGCGGTACGGCTCGAACTGAAACAAGCGGGCACACCGATTCCGATCAACGATACCTGGATTGCCGCGATTGCTCGGCACCGCCGGCTCCCAGTCGTTTCCCGCGACGGCCACTTCGACACGGTTTCGGGTCTTCACCGGGTATCGTGGTAGGCGAGCAGAGCAATCCCGGTTCGCGAGGCCGAGACGCGTCCGTTTCAGGGCTGCGGCGGATCGCGCAGGTCGTCGGGAGTGAGATAGACGCCATACAGATGGCTCTTGTCGGGAGCATCGCCGTAGTTGGTGTAATCAACGAACATGATGCGGCCATCCTTGAGCGTGAGCCACGAGCTGTAGCCGTGGTCTGGCGCGTGCTTCGGCGCTTGCGGGTTGGGCTGGATCTGGATGAGCCGATCCCGCTGGTATTGATCGGGCCATCGGCCGCTGCTCGCCTGCCATTGCCATGCAAACTCCGGCTGCGTGGGATTCGTGACGCGATAGCTCACCCGCTGCCAGAAACTCTTGCCCACGTCGCCCTTCGCCCCGAACCTCGTCGGCGTCCCCTCCCAGCTGGCCGAGACGGCGGAATCCCAGAACACGCATGAGTTGAGCACCACGGAGCCGTCGACGGTCACCTGCATCAGCCCGCGCCGCAGGCGGATCGCGAGATCACGGTATGTCGTCATGTCGACGGGGCGGCGTTCATCGGGGGAGCTTCCTCCGGCCAGCCACACGCCGTCCGCGGCGATCGACAGGACGGTGGGGCCGCTGAAATTCCGCACGCGGGCGATCGAGAGAGCCGCGACCGGCACGCCGGCGGGGCCTTCGACCTTCAGCCGTGTCTCGAACACGATCTCGCTCATCGACGACTGCGGCGGCAACAGCGTGTAGGTGCACGCCTCCTCCGGCTTGTTTTCGATCACGAGCGCGGGCTCCTTGGCGTCGAGGGCCGCGGTGAACCGAGCGGGCGGCCCGCCGGCTTCATAGCGGCCGGCGGCTTCGTGGAGGTCGCCGACCCAGCCGAACGTGCCGAGGCTGCCGAGGGTGTTGCGGCCCGTGACGAGCACGCGACCGTCGGCGAGCTGTTTCGCATACGGACGATGAAACGAAAACGGCAGCGACTGCGGCGCGGACCACGTGTGGCCGTTGTCCTTCGAGAAGACCACGAAGGAGGGCATGCCGCCAACGTGATTCTCCCGCAGGACGCAGGCGAGTTCGCCCCCTTTGAGGATCACGACGCCCCCCTCGCAGAACCGGTGGTAGCCATCGTGGGCCATCGTCGCCCGCTCGGCCCAGGTCTTGCCACCATCGACGCTGCAGTGAAGCACGTTGGCAAACTCCTGCGACTCGCCCCGCATCAGGTGCGCACCGAAGCCGAGGCTGCCGTCCGGCAGGTCGAGCACGCGATCGGGCTCGAATCCTTTGACGGGGAGAAGCTCGGGCTTGGTCCACGTCGCGCCGTCGTCGCTGCTCCAGTAGCACATGATTCCCGGCGGCTGATCCTCGTGGAAGTGGCCCCAGTCGTCCTGGTCTATGAGCACGATGAGGCGGCCGTCTTTCAGGCGGCTGAGCCGCGGCGTCACGAGCCGCTCCTCCCCCTTCCGCATGTCGTGGCTGTCCACCACGCCGTGCTTGCGCCACGTCTTTCCCTGGTCGTCGCTCACGAGCAGGACGAGGTGCTGATCCTCGAGCGACCAGTGCCGCTCGGTGTCGGAGTAGACGAGCATGAGCCGGCCCGACGGCAGTTCGATGATGTCGGGATTCTTCGTGAAGCGGCCTTCGTTGCGCCACACGTCGAACACCCGCTCGCGCACCGACCGCGGCGCGGGCTGCACATACTCCGCGAGCGGCCTGGCGGGCCGGGGCGGAGCGTCGGCGGCATGCGGTGCGGCAAGCGACGGGAGCAGGAGGGCCGCGAGCAGAGCGAGAGAGCGTGTCATCAGTGTGGTTCCGTCCTTTGACTTGTCGATAAAAGAGCTGCGTCCCCTTTTAGAGAGACTGCCACATGGCGAGCAGGGCTTCGCCGCGGGTGCGGCTGGTTGGTGGCGAGTCTTTCGACTCGGCCTCGTGCACCTGCTTGACGAGGTCGGCCGGATCGAGCGTGCCTGACCGCAGGGCTGCGAGGCCCCGCTCCCAGACGGCCTGCGTTGCCGTCGCGAGCGGCTTGTCGAGCCGGGCGTCGTAGTCGGCGAAAAAACCCTTCGTGCCGAAATACTGCGCGGCGGCCACCCGCGGATCGTCGCCGCCCACGTCGAGATCGTTGAAGAAGCTCACCATGCATTTGCGGCGACAGAGTTCGCGCACGAGCCGGTCGGCGTCGAGACCTGCCGGCGGGCTGCCCGCCTTCACGGCAAGCGCGGCGGCGAGCCCCGCCACCTCACCCGTCTGCATGAAGACGGGCTCCAGCCGCACGGTGCCCCAGGCTACGTGGG
>JBJTSM010000091.1:0-9257 GCA_046076685.1 Planctomycetia bacterium
GCCCAGTTCGATCGGGCCGGTCAGCCGCAGCCTGCTGTCCGTCACGCCGGTCGAGCCCCAGGTGGAGATCGACGTGCTGCCCCCGAGCGTCACCGTGCCCGACACGACCGCTGTCTGGTTTGCAGCCCCGAACGAGCCCACAAGCGGTGCCCCACCACTCGCTCCCACCGTCGCCCCGGTGCCGCTGATCAGGATGTTGTTCGACAGGCTCGTGCTGTTGCGGACCGACAGCATGCCGCCGTTGTTCACCACCACGTCGCCCGTGCCCAACGCGTAGTTGTTCGAATCCGAACTCGTTCCGCCGGAGCCCGTCCGCACGTTGCCCGAGTTGATCGTCGTCGTGCCCGTATAGCTGTTGCTACCGGTCAAAAAGAGTGCCCCGGACCCAGATTTTGTCAGACTGGCACCAAGCCCGCTGATGTCGCCACTGATCGTGAGGCTGTGACCGCCCCCCAACGAAACAGTGTTCGCACCGCTCAGCGACAGCCTGTTGCCGATGACGTCGCTGTTCGAGGACAAACCGCTCGCCGCAGTCGTCGAGATCGTCGCCGCACTCAGATTCAGCGTCGAACCACTGAGCGTGAAGGTGGCCGTCTTGCCGGCCGTGCCGTCGTTCGTGAATGACAACGAGTCGACCGTGATGGCGCCGATGTCGTTGGTGGTGGCCGTCTGACTCGTGCCACTGAAGATGAGACTCCACGAACCGCTCGTCGTCGGTTGGTTCGTCCAGTTGGTGGCGTTCGACCAGCTACCGCTCACACCGCCGCCGGTCCAGGTTCCGGTCGTGAGCGGATCGGCACATGCTCGCCCAGCTCCTGCCATGGCGATAAAGACCGCCACAAGGCACGACAGACAAAGGCGCACAGTAAACCGTGACCGACGCTCGAGTGACGACGCTGCGGGGATCATTCGTGATGAAAGCTTCTTGCGACTGCCTCGGTTCGATCCGCTTGCCGAGACACTCCTGCCGTTTTTCCTGATCCACCGGACGTCCATCTCGTCCATCTCGTCCGGTTGTGCCGATTGCGCGGATTGCTCCGGTTGACACGTTTTCAACGACTTGGTGTACCTCCGCGGCCACCGGCTGTCAAAGATTCCCGAGGGGATTCAAAAATTCCCTCCCGACGCGGCGAGCGCCCCCCCCCCGGCAAAGCGGCTCCGAACCTGCCTTTTTCGCCGCTTTTCGCGATTTCTGGCGGTTTCTGCGATGCGGGGCGAAACCGCACGGCAGTGACCCGTTTTGCCGACTCCCGACCGGTCAGCTGCCCGATCCCACCGCCCAGATGCCGTTCGCGTTCCGGCCGGCTCATCACCCCGGGAAGAAAAACGCATCTCGTTCGGCAGACCCGTACTCCTGATGGTCAAAGATGTTGAGCAGACTGAGATGGCGATGCCTCACCCGCGGCGTGACGGCCGGCCGCATACCACGCCGCCGAAACTCGGCGGCCAGTTCACCGTCTGGCTGAAGGCCCGCCTCCAGCATCGTGGCGGTGTGCAGCATCATCAGCCGGCCGGGAGGATTGCTGATCGGGCACGGCGGTTCGGTCACGAAAAAATCGCGAGCCGTGTCGCACCACTCCTTCGCATCGATAAAACCTCGCTCCGGGCTCTGGAGCTTGGCGAGGAAATTGGCCGCGGCCGGATGGCCCCCGGCGAGAGCGATGGCTGTTTCCGGCTGAACGAAGTCCTCGGGATCGACGAGGCTGCCGAGCATGCCGATCCCGGGATTGGCCGTCATGATCCGCTGCATGTCGGCGAGCCAGCAGCCCGACCTCCCGCAGATGACGGCGTCGCTTTCCAAGTAGACATGAAGCGGGCCCACCCCCTGCAAGCGCTCCCTGTAAGCCAGTTTGATGTTCTCGAAACTGTTGGTAGGAAACCGCACCACCTCCGCGAACAACCCACGGCGTTCGAAGGCCGAGATCACCTGGCCGACGAACGGCGAGGGATGGGCGTTGTCGAGCAGCACCACTCGGGCCGCCGAACGCGTCTGGCGCCAAAGGGCATCGAGGCACAGCCAAAGATAGATGGGGCGGCCCCAAGACACGACGAAGACCGTGACGGGCTCCTCGCCGCAGGTCTCGCGTGGAACGGAGGTCGGCCCTTGGAAATCGCTCACCGCTCGGCCCTCTCTGCCCGGTCCACGTCACGGATGTGTTCGCCGAGTTGGTGGGCCATTTCTGCGGTCCGGGCATTGGACCTGGGAATGGCGACCGCCGGATCGTGCTTCACGCCGGCGAAATCGCAAAGATCGATGAACGTCTGCGGCAGATCCAGCCGGCCGGTGAACAGCCTCCCCGGCATGCCCGAAAAAAAAGCCCGGGCGGCATCTTCATGCCGCCGGTAGACCGCCTTGTAGTGCGCGTCATGCCCAAAGAGCGAGAGGAGGCCGGGCTGCGATGCATCGAGGCCGGCCCCCCTCTCCAGTGCCGCTCGCAGGTCGGCCTCGCGGCCGTAGATGCGTGCATGCACATCGCTTGATCCGGGATTGCGGCCGCCGCTGTGGTGGCACAGCGACTCGAACCAGTCATCCGCGTCCCGGGTCAGCAGGATGAAACGCGCCTCGGGAAACCGTGTGGCCACAATCTGGTAGAAATCCGGGCACCACCACGGATCATCCTCGAGGATCTCCGCCTGCTCGAATTCAGGGCTGCGAAAGATCGCCTCGTGCCCTCCCTCGAGCCAGAGTCTCGTCCAGCCGAGCCGGGCGGACGTGGGATAGCCGGCCCGGATCAGGCCGTGCGCCTCCAGCCAATCCCCCACCGACGTGGTTCCGCTCCGCTGCATCGAAATGCAGAACAGGCGAGTCGGCCGCCTGGCCATTGTCCCGAGCGGCCGAACATGCCGACGCCGTAGTTCTTCGACATGGTTCGGGGACAGCCGGATGACGGAAGCCGCGGCGGCCGGAGCATCATTCCCCTCGAGCCAGGCTGCGGCATGGCCGCCGAAGACTTCGGCGAGTATTTCGATCTCCCTGCGGTAGGCGGAACGGACCCGCGACCGCAGCGTCTCCGGCATCGGCCTTCGCTCGGCAGCTGCATTCACGGGCGTGGCAGCCGCCTCGGCATCGACGGCCGCGGCCTCGAGACCGAGAAACTCTTCGATGCTCTGGATGACCCGGGTCGGTTCCCGCCGAATTCCGTCGAGGAACACCAGGACCACCTGTGCGGGGTCGAAACGCCTGCAGTACCTCATGATGGCTTTTGAATACTCGCCCCGCGGCCGCCCGTTGGCCGTGTCGAAAAACCGCATCGCCGGCGCATCGCCGGCCTCCAGTGACCCGTTGTGGTACTTCATCAGACACTGCGACCAGAATCGCTCGACCGGTTCACGGAGGAGAAACAGCAGTTTCGCCCCCGGCGCGACGGCATGCATGTGCGAGATCTCGTCGTCCCCGCAGATCGAGTAGCGGGGCGTAATTTCGCCGACCAGGCTCGATTCGGGGGCGAACGCGAAGAGCAACCGGTACCAGGCGTCGTCGTGATCGACGAAATGGTGGCAGGCCCACCATGCAGCCGTGGCCGAATCGCCCCGGCCAATGTGCCGCTGGACATCGGCCAACGCACCTGTCCGCCACGATGCGTCGTTCGCACGTTCCACAGCGGATCGGGGCGGGAACGGCACCCCCTCCAAGGTTCGGTCGAAATAGTGCAGTTCTTTCGCCGGCGGAATCCAAACCCGAGGATGACGACGGAGGTTCGCGCACAGCCACGTGGTGCCCGCCTTCTGCGCACCGATACCGATGAAGTCGGGGCTGCGTGCCTGCATGCGGGGGGCACCTCGGATCGAAACGACAATGAACGACGTCGGCCTGACCGCCTGACTATCCTCTCGTCCGAAAGTGTAGCAAGGCTCGGTGCAAAGCCCCTGATCGCGGCTGACCGCCCAGGCCGGATGGCCATGGCCACGGCCCTGCCCGGTACGCAAAGCGGGGAGCGGAGTGGAGTTTGCGGAACGGGCCAGCGGCTGGCTATTCTCATCAGACGACCTGTCCTTCGACGCAGCGAGCCCAAACCGGTGAACACGCCCCTGCTGGCAATCTTAGGCGGCAAGCCGCTCTTTGCCGAGCCACGGCACGTCGGAACGCCGTTCATCCCGCCGCGTGAACTGCTCCACTCCTCGCTCGACGAAATGCTCGATGCCCGTCGGCTCTCGAATGACGGCCCGTTCGTCCAACGGCTGGAGCACCGGCTGGCCGACAGGCATGGAGTCGCCCACGCCGTCGCGATGTGCAACGCGACGATCGCGATGCAACTGCTCTTCCGGGCGCTCGGGCTGCGTGGCGAAATCATCATGCCGTCGTTCACGTTCGTCGCGACGGCCCACGCCGCGACCTGGGAGGGGCTCGAACCGGTCTTCGTCGATATCCATCGCGACACGCACGGCATCGACGCCACCGCGGCCGCCAAGGCCGTCAGCTCCGCCACGGCCGCGATCGTCGGCGTTCATCTCTGGGGCCAACCCTGCGACGTCGAGCGGCTGTCCATCCTCGCGAGGAACGCGGGCGTTCCCCTCGTCTTCGATGCCGCTCAGGCCGTGGGATGCGGGCACGGCAGTCTGCTCTCCGGTGATTCAGCGGGCGAGACCGCGGTGGCGGCGGTGATCAGCCTGCACGCCACGAAGGTGGTGAGCGGCCTGGAGGGCGGTGCGGTGCTCACCAACGACGACACGCTCGCCGACGAACTGCGGCGCATGCGGAACTTCGGATTCGCAGGCTACGACCGCGTGGTATCGCTGGGAACCAACGCCAAGCTCGACGAGTTTTCCGCCGCGTTCGCGGTCTGCGGCCTCGAGAGCCTCGACAGCCTGATCCTGCGCAACCGGAAGATCCGCGATCTTTATCGGGAGTGTCTCACGGACCTGCCCGGCGTGTCGTTTCACGCCCCGCCGGCATCCGGCTCCGCGAACCATCACTACGCCATCCTGATGGTCGATCCCGCGGCCTGCCCGCTCGTGCGCGACGAACTGATGCGGACGCTCTGGGCCGAAAACATCCTCGCACGCCGCTACTTCTTCCCGGGCTGCCACCGCATGGAGCCGTATGCGAGCCGACCGGCCGATCGGCGGCCGTGGCTGCCCGTGACGGACGAGGTGGCCGCCGGCGTGCTGGCCCTGCCGGCTGGTTCGGCCGTTTCACCGAACGACGTCCTGCTCATCAGCCACCGCATCCGCATCGCCGTCGAACAGCACGCCCGCGTGCGGGAGAGCATCCAGACGGCCGCCGGCGCATGACCCTACGCCGCCAATGCCGGGCGGACGATTTCCAGCCATGACACGGTTTCTCTCCGTCGCCGAGTTGGCATCTCAAGGATTTCGCAGCCTCGGCGCGAATGTCCAGATCGATCGCCTCGCCGTGTTCATCAACCCGTCCGCGGTTTCCCTCGGAGATGGCTGCCGGATCGACGCGTTCGCACTCATCAGCGCCGGCGAGGCCGGCGTGCACATCGGCCGCCACGTGCACATCGGGGCTGCGTGCCATATTTTCGGTGGCGGTGGGGCCGTGATCCTGGAGGACTTTTCCTGTCTGTCGGGCAGGGTATCCGCCTACACATGCTGCGATGATTTCGTCGGTGGTTCGCTGACCAACCCGACCGTGCCGGACCGGTTTCGCAACGTCCGTTCAGGATCGGTGGTGTTGCGCAGGCACAGCCTCGTCGGTTGCGGTTCGGTGATCCTGCCGGGTGTGGAGATGGGATTCGGCAGCGCCGCGGGGGCGCTGACGCTCGTCCGCGAATCCGTTCCCGAATGCGTGGTGGTCGCCGGCAACCCGGCCAAACCACTGCCCCGGCTGCGAGACCGGTCACGGCTGGAGCGACTCGAGCGGGAGTTCATCGCCGGCAGCGGAAGCATCCGATAGCCGTGACGCTGCAGGCGGCAAAACGTCATGGCCAGGGTCGGGCGGGAGTTTCACCCGACGATCGGTGGGGGTTCGCCGTGGGCATGCCTGCTCCGACGCGCTCCCGCCAGGCCGCCAGTTTCGCCCGCATTGCCCCGGCCCGCTCCGGCATCACGGCGGCCAGGTTCGTCTGCTCTCCGAGGTCCGCCTCCAGGTCGTAGAGTTCGAGCGATCCATCCTCCAGAAACTCCATCAGCTTCCAGCGGCCTTGCTGGATCAGGCTCACGGGCGTCGTCCGCCACGTGCCCTCGCCGGCGCCGAGATAAGCGGGGAAGTGCTGATAGATCGCCTCGCGATCGAGCCGGGACTCCGGATCGCGGAACAGCCGCAAGAGGCTTTCACCGTCGAGCACCTGAGCGGGTTTCGCGGCACCGCACAGTTCCAGCAGGGTCGGGTACAGATCGACGTGGATCGTGGGTTCGGCGCAGGCCGCGCCCGCCGGCGTGACGCCGGGCCAATGCACGATGAAAGGCACCCGCGTGCCCCCCTCGTAGAGGCTCCCCTTTCCATTGCGGAGTGGCGCGTTGTCGGTGACGTCGTCGTCGGCGTTCCCGATCCCATCTCGGGCGTAGCCACCGACGCCGCCGTTGTCGCTCGTGAAGATGATCACGGTGCGGTCGGCGATGCCGTGCTCGGCGAGGGCCCGGCGCACGCGGCCGACGCTCTCGTCCACCGACGCGATCATCGCGGCGTAGGTGGGATCGTGATGGCCGCCGGCAGGTGGCCGTCTCTCGAACCGTTTGACCAGGTCGCGCTTGGCCTGAAAGGGCGAGTGCACGCCGAAGTGGGGCAGGTAGAGAAAAAATCGCTCGTGCGCATGGCGGGCGATGAAGTCGATGGCCCGGTCCGTGAGGAAGTCGGCGAGGTATTCGTCGGCGGGGTGCGGCACGTCGGGATGGGTCTCGAAGTTGAAGTGCCGGCCTTGCGTCGTGATTGCCTCGTCAAATCCGCGGCGGCCTGGCGCGTAATCGCCCTGCTCGCCGATGTGCCACTTGCCGAACATGCCGGTGGCGTAGCCCGCCTTCTTCAGGGCGGCGGGCAGGAGTTCGCGGTCGAGCGGCAGGTTCGTGACGTTCTCGACCGGCTTGAGGGGCCGGCTCCGCCAGTCGAAGCGATCGATGCTGCCGACGGTGAACACGCCGGTGCGGGCGGGATACTGCCCGCAAAGCAGCGCGGCCCTGGTGGGTGTGCAGTTCTGGCAGTGGTGATGGCACGTGAGCCGCAGCCCGTCGGCGGCGAGGCGGTCGATGTGCGGGGTCTCGTAGTAGCCGCTGCCGAAGCAGGCCAGGTCGGTCCAGCCGAGGTCGTCGGCCATGATGAACACGACATTGAGTCGCTCCGTCCGCGATTCGGCGGCCATCGCGGAAGCCGCGGCAGCGACACTTCCGAACAGGGCGAGGCATCCGGCAAGCAGCCTGATCATCCGCAAGCTCCCGACGCGACCATCTCACGAGGATCGTCTGAGTATAGATGACTCGCACGCCCGGCGAACTTCTCGGCAGCCGGGCAGTCAGCGGCCGGCCTGCCCGGCGATGGCGGTGACCGGTTGACCGCCCATGCCGGCGGTGATACGCAGGAACTTCGACGGGCGATATCATGTGGCCCGCAACGGGCGATCGTCGCACAGCCGCACCGCCTGTCGATTCCAAATCCAGAGGGCGATCCCATGGCATACACCCTGACCAACCTCGACCGCCTCGAGGCGGAGGCGATCCACACCATCCGCGAGGTGGTCGCCGCGTTCGAAAACCCAGTGCTGCTCTACTCGATCGGCAAGGACTCCATGTGCATGCTGCACGTGGCCCGCAAGGCCTTCGCCCCGGGCCCCGTGCCGTTTCCGCTGCTGCACATCGACACGACCTGGAACTTCCGGGAAATGATCGAGTTCCGGGACCGCTACTGCCGCGAACACAACCTGAAGCTGATCGTGCACGTGAACGAACGGGCGATCGCCGCCGGCATGAATCCGTTCGACCACCCCAGCAGCGTCTACACGCCGACGATGAACACGCACGCCCTGATCGAGGCCCTCAACCTCTACCGCTACGACGCGGCCCTCGGCGGCGGCCGCCGCGACGAGGAAAAGGCCCGCGCCAAGGAGCGGGTGTTCTCGTTCCGGGATGCCAATCACCAGTGGAACCCGAAGAGCCAGCGGCCGGAACTCTGGAGCCTCTACAACACGCGGATCAGCCGCGGCGAGAACATCCGCGTGTTTCCGCTCTCGAACTGGACCGAACTCGACATCTGGCAATACATCCACCGCGAGCGGATTCCGATCGTGCCGCTCTACTTCGCGGCCGATCGGCCGGTGGTGGATCGCGACGGCCAGTGGATCATGGTGGACGACGAGCGGTTCCGGCTGCGGCCGGGCGAGCAGCCCGTGACCAAGCGGGTGCGGTTTCGGACGATGGGGGATTACCCGCTCACCGCGGCCCACGAGTCGACCGCCGTGACCGTGCCGCAGATCATCGAGGAAATGCTCCTCACCCGCACCAGCGAGCGGCAGGGAAGGCTGATCGACAAGGACGAGGCCGGGTCGATGGAGAAGAAAAAACGCGAGGGCTACTTCTAAGCCCCTGGAATCGAGTATCCTCTGGGGGTTGAGCAGCGCCCAGCCGGCGCGGTGAAGGAGCACTTGATGATCTCGTTTCGGTTCGAGCATGTCTGCCTGGAGTCGTTCGGCCTGCATTTCCCCTCCACGCTGCTCTCCTCGGCGGAGATCGAGGAGCGGATCGCGCCGGTCTACCAGCGGCTGAAGATTCCGACGGGCACGCTCGAGCGGGTCAGCGGGGTGAGCACGCGGGGCATGTGGACCACCGACGTGACCCCCAGTTCCGTGGCCACCGTCGCCGCCCGCGCCGCCCTCGACCGCTCCGGCTTCCGCCCCGACCAGATCGGCGCCCTGATCAACTGTTCGGTCTCGCGAGACTTCTTCGAGCCGGCCACCGCCTGCCTCGTGCACCACAACCTCGGCATCCCCGAGGAGTCGTTGGTGCTCGACATCACCAACGCGTGCATCGGCTTCAGCGACGGCATGATCATGCTGTCCCACCTCATCGAGGCGGGCACCGTGCAGGCGGGCATCATCTGCTCCGGAGAAAACATCTCGAAGGTGGTGCACACGACGTGCGAGCAGATGCTGCGCGACTCCGCCATCACCCGCGAGAGGCTGCTGCAGATGCTGCCCACGCTCACGCTCGGCTGCGGTGCGGTGGCCGCCGTGCTGTGCCACGACAGCATCTCGAAGAGCGGGCACCGGTTCATCGGTGGCGTCGCCCGGTCGGCCTCGCAGCATCACCAACTCTGCATCGGCAACGGTGATTTCAGCGTCGGGCAGGGGGAGGAGATCGCGCCGATCATG
>JBJTSM010000092.1:0-2731 GCA_046076685.1 Planctomycetia bacterium
GACGTGCACCACCTTCGCCGGCGGGAAGCCGTTGAAGTGGGTGGAGCTGGCCGCCGAGTAGGCGCCGATGTTCTCGCTGTAGAGATATTCGCCGAGTTCGAGGTCGGGCAGCTGCTCCGTCAGGCTGATCGTGTCGAGGGCATCGCAGGTCGGGCCGAAGACGGCGCAGAGCTGCGTCACCCCCTTCTTGAAGCTCTTGAGGTGGTAGGTGCAGTGGTCGAAGATCACGCCGGAGTAGGTGTGGTAGACGCCGTCGTTGACGTAGTAGCAGAGCTTTTCGTTCCGCACCGCCTTGCCGATGATCTTCGAAATCGCCGTGCCCGCCGAGGCCACCAGGAAGCGGCCCGGCTCCGCGAGGATCTCGATCTCCTTGGGGAAGAGGCGGTCGATCTCATGGTTGATCTTGCGGGCCAAGTCACCGAACTTGGGCACGCTGGCGTCGTAGGCCGCGGGGAAGCCGCCGCCGATGTCGAGCAGCTTGAGGTGGAAGCCCCGCGACTTCGCCTCGGCGAAGATGCCCGCGCAGAGGTGGATCGCCTGGATGTAGTTCTCCGGATTCGTGCACTGGCTGCCGACGTGGAAGGAGAGCCCCTCGACGGTGAGCCCGTGCTCGTGGGCGTAGGCGATCAGTTCCACCGCCTCGCCGGGCAGCGCCCCGAACTTGCTCGACAGCTCCACCATGGAGCCGGTGTTGGGCACCCGCAGCCGCAGGGCGAGGCCGGCCCGCGGCGCATGCTTGGCGATCTTCTTCACCTCCTCGTGGTTGTCGTAGGTCACGAGCGGCTTGTAGCGGTCGAGCTCCTCGAGGGTTTCGACCGGCTTGATCGGATTGGCGTAGATGATTTTGTCCCAGATGAAATCCTGCCGCTGCTTCGCCGGCAGTCTGGCGATGTTCTGGTGGACGGTGTGGAACTCCTGCATGCTCGCCACGTCGAAGCTGCCGCCGAGTTCGTAGAACGTCTTCACGATCGCGGGATCGCTGTTGACCTTCACGGCGTAATAGATCTGCACCCGCGGGAAGTGCTTGCGGAAGAGCCGGTAGTTCTTCCGCAGTTCGTCATGGTCGACGACGAACAGCGGTGTGCCGTGCTTCTTGGCGAGGTCGAGCAGGGTTTTCTGGTTCATGGGGCTCGTGCGTGAGGGGCTCGCTTGGTCAGTCGCCGTCGGTCAACAGGAAATTCTTGAACTGCCAGGGGTCGGTGGGGTCGATCTGCGGGCGGTTGTAGCCGTGGAAGGCGTTGGAGTAGTGCTTGAGCGGCGTCCAGTCGGAGTCGACGGAGAGGAATCGGCCGAGGTAGGGCCTGGCGATGCCAAGCACGTAGTCGTGCGGCAGATCGTCGGGCAGCAGCACGCCGCGGTCGGGGTGTTCGATCATCCACATGCACGCGGCCACCACCGAGATCGCGACCTGCATGGTGGTGGCGTTCTGGTGGGGCACCAGCCGCCGCGATTCCTCGATGGAGAGGTCGCTGCCGCACCACCAGGAGTGGAAGGGGTGGCCCATCACCAGCGCCCCCAGGGCATCGGAGCCGGTGGTGATCTCGTCGGTCATGATGCGGATCCGCGACTGGAGCCGATAGTCGTTGCCCCGGAGTTCCCAGAGGCTCGCGATCGCGGCGTCGCAGGGGCAGTAGGCGTAGTGCACCGTGGGCCGGTAGATCGTCCTGCCGCCGGCGTCGCGGACCGACAGCTTCTCGGTGATGCTGAAGGCTTCGCCATGGCGGACGACCATGCCCACGATCCGCGATCCGGGCACCCAGCTCACCACGAACGTGTTCATCCCCATGCGGGCCAGGCAGATCTGGCTCCCCGGGCCGTCGGCGTGCTGGTAGGCGAACGGGGGCAGCTCCTTCTCATGGGTGCCCCAGCCCATTTCCGCGGTGGTGGTGCCCTCCTCGCGGAATCCCTCCACGCTCCAGGTGTTGACGAATTCGTCCACCTCCTTGGGCCGGCTGGAGATCTGCGTATCGCGTTCGCTGCAATGGATCACCTTCACGCCCAGTTCGTGGGCGAGGTGGTTGAACGCGCGGCCCTTGGCGTGCTGGGCGATCCGTTCCGCCTGCTCGCCCGAGAATTTCTTCTCCTCGAGGCACTTCGCGGCGATGTCGAGCAGGGCGTGCTTGGTGAAGTGGCTGATGAGGCCCGGATTGGCGCCGTGCTCCAGGACGGCCGTGGGGCCGGGCGACGGCCAGCCGGCGATCTGCCGGCGGAGGTTCATGTGCCGCCAGTAGAGCGTGAGGTGCGTGGGGTGGGCTCCCTTCGCGTGCTCGTAGGGATCCCAGAGTTCGACCGACGTGTTGAGATAGAGCACGCCGTGGTCGTGGCACCACTGCACGATCTCGCAGCAGTCGATGTTCCACGCCAGGTCGACGAGCAGGTCGCCGGCGGCGATGTGTTTGCCGAGGAGGGAGCCGAGGTTCTCCGGCGTCACCTTGTCGCGGACGAAGGTCACGCCCTTCTCCACCCACGGCCGCAGCGCCGCTTCGTTGGGCTCGAAGTCGAGGATCGTGATGCTGCGGGGGTCGACCTTGATGTGGTCGAGGAGGATCGGCAGGGTGCAGCGGGCGACGGCACCGAAGCCGACGAACAGGACACGTTTGTTGAAAGACACCATCGTGGCGTGGGAAATCCTCGAATCCTGCGGGAACGAGCGGGACGGAAAAGTATATCGAAACGGCCGCGGGCAGTGACTGCCCGCGGCACGAGTCGGGGCGGAGAGATTCGAACTCTC
>JBJTSM010000093.1:0-3579 GCA_046076685.1 Planctomycetia bacterium
CCCGCGGCCATGTCCACGCCCACAAGCCGCTGGTCGACGCCGGAACGCCGTGGATGCTCTTTCTCATTTTCGCGTTCGGCCCCAGCGAGCCGCTCGTGCCGCTGCTCATGGTGCCGGCGTCGCGCAGCGGTCCGGCGGCAGTGGCCGGCGTCGTGGCCGCCTTCGCCGTCGCGACGGTGGTGACGATGCTCGGCAGCGTGTTTGCGATGCGGTATGGGGCCGCGTTCGTGCCCGGGCTGCGGCTCGGCCGGTTCGATCAGGCAGCGGCCGGCCTGACGCTGCTCGCCTGCGGCGTGCTCGTGCAATGGGGTCTGTAGGAAAGAGATCTTTTCAAAAAAGGCTTTCCAAATCGGTCTTTCAACGTGGAACAACTCGAACGAACGCTGATCATCGGTTGCGGCAACAGCTTGCGGGGCGACGACGCCGCGGGGCCGGTGCTCGTGCGCCGGTTGTCGGCACGCGGCCTGCCGGAGGGGGTGCGGTGCGCCGACGGGGGCACCGCCGGCATGGACGTGGCCTTCCAGATGCGGGGCGTGCCGGAGGTGATCCTCGTCGACGCGTGCTCGTCGGGGGGGGATCCGGGGGCCATCTTCGAACTGCCCGGCCGCGACGTGGAGCATCTGCCGCCGCTCGCGGGCGTCAACCTGCATGCCTTCCGCTGGGATCACGCGATCGCCTTCGCGCGGTGGCTGCTCAAGGCCGAGTATCCCGCCCGCGTGACGGCATACCTGATCGAGGGTGCGAGCTTCGAGCCGGGCGGAACGCTCTCGCCAGCGGTCGATCGGGCGGTGGATCACCTCGCCGACCAGATTCTCGGGCGTCTCGGTCCCCGTCGCGTGGAGGCAAACCGCTGATTCCGATGTGCCTCGCCGTGCCCGGACAGGTCGAGTCGATCCACGACGACGGCGGCGTGCGGATGGGCCGCGTGAACTTCGGCGGCGTCGTCAAGGAGGTCTGCCTGGCCTACCTTCCCGATCTCGCGGTGGGTGACTTCACGATCGTCCACGTCGGCTTCGCGCTCTGCCGGATCGACGAGGCGGCGGCCCGCGACACGCTGCGCTGCTTCGCGGAACTCGGCCTCCTCGAGGAGGAACTGGAGCAGGAGCGGGAACTGGCGGAGTTGGGCGGCGCCGACGACGCCGGGAGCCCGCCCTCGTGAAACACCTCACGGAATACCGCGACGCGGAGCGGGCGAAGCGGCTGGCCGCCGAGATCGGCCGGGTCGTCACCCGTCGCTGGGCGATCATGGAGGTCTGCGGTGGCCAGACCCATTCGATCATCCGCAACGGGATCGACCAGCTCCTGCCGCCGCAGGTCGAAATGATCCACGGGCCAGGCTGCCCGGTCTGCGTGACGCCGCTGGAGGTGATCGACCGGGCGCTGGCGATCGCCCGCCGCCCCGAGGTGATCCTCTGCTCGTTCGGCGACATGCTCCGCGTGCCCGGCTCGCGGGACAACCTCTTCAAGGTGAAGGCCGCCGGCGGCGACGTGCGCGTGGTCTATTCACCCCTCGACGCCCTGAAGCTGGCGCAGCGCCGGCCCGATCGGGAGGTGGTGTTCCTGGCGATCGGCTTCGAGACGACGGCGCCGGCCAATGCGATGGCGGTGAAGCTCGCGCGGCAGCGCGGCGTCGGCAATTTCTCGATGCTCGTGTCGCACGTGCTCGTGCCGCCCGCCATCGAGGCGATCATGCGGTCGGCCGACGGTCGCGTCGACGCGTTTCTCGCGGCGGGGCATGTCTGCAGCGTGATGGGCTGCCGGCAGTATCCGGCGCTCGCGGCCGGGTGGCATGTGCCGATCGTCATCACCGGTTTCGAGCCGCTCGACCTGCTCGAGGGGATCCGTCGCGCGGTCGTGCAGCTGGAGCAGGGCAGGGCCGAGGTGGACAACGCCTACGCCCGGGTCGTGACCGAGCAGGGCAACATGGCGGCCCAGGCCCTGATCGCCGAGGTGTTCGAGACGACCGACCGGGCCTGGCGCGGCATCGGCATGATCCCCGGCAGCGGCTGGAAGCTCGCCGCCCGGTACCGTGCGTTCGACGCCGAACAGAAGTTCGCGGTATCGGGCATCACGGCCCGCGAGTCGCCGCTGTGCCGGAGCGGCGACGTGCTGCGGGGAACGCTCAAGCCCCATCAGTGTCCGGCGTTCGGCCGGGAATGCACGCCGCGGAGCCCGCTCGGGGCGACGATGGTGTCGAGCGAGGGGGCCTGCGCCGCCTACTTCCATGCCGGCCGGTTTCATGGTCGGGAGCTCGTCGTGATCGATGGCTATCCCGTCGTCGGAGAACCGTCATGCGCGAATCCGTGATGAACGCCGTCCCCGACTTCTCCCGGTTTTCCTGCCCCGTGCCGCTCCGCGACTATCCCGAGGTGATCCTCGGTCACGGCGGCGGCGGGATGCTGTCGCGGGAGCTGATCGAAAACGTCTTCCTGCCCGCGTTCCACAATCCGCTGCTCGACCGGCTCGGCGATTCGACGGTGCTGGATCTCGACGGGCTGGTGGGTGGTGCCGGCACTACGGGCTGCCGGCTCGCCTTCTCGACCGACTCCTACGTGGTGCGGCCGCTCTTCTTTCCCGGTGGCTCGATCGGTGACCTGGCCGTCAACGGCACGGTGAACGACCTGGCGATGAGCGGCGCCCGGCCGCTGGTGCTCTCGGCCGGCTTCATCGTCGAGGAGGGATTTCCGATCGTGCAGCTGGCGGCACTTGCCGAACGGATGGCTGCCGCGGCCCGGAGGGCGGGCGTCGCGATCGTCACCGGCGACACGAAAGTGGTGGAACGTGGGCACGGCGACGGCTGCTACGTCAACACGAGCGGCATCGGCGTCGTGCCGGCCCATGCCGCCATCGGACGGGAGCCGATGCGCGACGGCGACATCGTGCTCGTCAGCGGCACGATCGGCGCGCACGGCATGGCCATCATGAGCGTCCGCGAGGGGCTCGAGTTCGAGTCGCGGATCGAGAGCGACACCGCGGCTCTGCACGGGCTGGTGGCGGCGATGCTCGCGGCCTGTCCGGAGATCAGGGTGCTCCGCGATCCGACCCGCGGCGGCGTGGCCACGAGCCTGAACGAGATCGTGGCCGGGGCGGCGTGCGGCATCGAGATCGAAGAGGCGGCGGTGCCGGTCAGCCCGCCGGTGGCGGCCGCCTGCGAGATCCTCGGGCTCGACCTGCTGCACGTGGCCAACGAGGGCCGGCTGCTCGCCGTCGTGCCCGCGGCGGCCGCCGCGGCGGTGCTCGCGGCGATGCGGGCGCACGAGCACGGCCGGGGGGCGACGCGGATCGGCTGCGTGGTGGCGGAGCATCCGGGAATGGTGGTGGGGCGGACGCCCCTCGGTGGCCGGCGGGTGCTGCCGATGCCGGTCGGCGAACAGCTGCCACGCATCTGCTGACGCAGTGTGACACTCGCGCGTCTTGCTGGTCGGGGCTGCCCATGCCCCGCGAGCCTTGACCGGGGGCGGATAATGGACTGAATGAGAAGGGTTCGGCGAGGTCCGAACACGCCGGCATGGACAGGCCCCGGGAGGCATGTCGTCGATGCCAGCGTCAGCCGGTGCCCTGCAGATCGCGCCCAACATG
>JBJTSM010000094.1:0-6779 GCA_046076685.1 Planctomycetia bacterium
AAAAGCACTGTTTCTTTGTATGGCCCGCCAAACCGGCAGCTACCGAGTCACACCGACACAGGGAGAGACGGTCCGGGCTTTCGTGCCTCGGCCGTTACCGCCGGCCGCCCCGCCGCTGGCGATCGAAGAGGAACTCGCGGAGCGTCATGCCGCAGCCCTTGCCGCGATCGGCCGTCTTCGCGTGGCCGGCGCCATGGTGCCAGACCCCGGCTGGTTCCTCTACGGCTTCGTTCGCAAGGAAGCCGTGCTGTCGTCGCAGATCGAAGGCACGCAGGCGACGTTCCGTGACGTCGCCACCTTCGAGGCCACGCACGCCAGCCAGCATCCGGCTGACGTCGCCGAGGTCTGCAACTACGTCGATGCACTGAACCGGGCACGCGCCGCGATCACGGATCCTGCCGGCCTGCCGCTACCCACGCGGCTGCTCTGCGATGCGCATCGCATCCTGATGCAGGGCGTGCGTGGAGAAGACAAACTCCCCGGCCAGATTCGCCGCAGTCAGAACTGGATTGGCGGAAGCCGGCCGGGCAACGCCCTCTTCGTTCCACCGCCGCCCGACGAGGTGGCCCCGGCTCTGGCCGCTCTCGAACGGTGGATCCACTCAAAGGACCCACTGCCGCCGCTGGTCAAGGCCGGTCTTGCGCACGTGCAATTCGAGACGATCCATCCGTTCCTCGACGGCAACGGCCGCATCGGCCGGATGCTCATCACGCTCCTTGTCGAGCATTGGGGGCTGCTCGACCAACCGCTCTTGTATCTGAGCGTGGCGTTCAAGCGTCGCCAGAGCGAGTATTACGCCCGCCTCGCGGGCGTCCGCACCGAGGGTGACTGGGAGGGGTGGACTTCGTTCTTTCTCGACTGCGTTTCCACCGCCGCCGACGACGGCGTTGCCAGCGCACAGGCCGTGCATGCCCGCATCGCCCGCGATCGCGGCGACGTCGTCGGGCATCCGCGGGCGACCGTGGCCGCCATCCAGCTGCTCGACCGCCTGCCATCGAATCCGGTCGTGACCGTTCCTCGGGTAAGCTCGCTGCTTGGCATCACCGCTCCGCCGGCACGCAAGGCCGTCGAACTGCTCGAGTCGCTTGGAGTGCTCCACGAGACGACGGGCAAGCAGCGAGACCGCGTGTACGCCTACCATGCCTACCTGGATCTGCTGACGGAGTGACGCCGCGGACGGCGATCCGGCCGGACTCTCGATGAGATCCTGGGGAGCGTCGAACCGCGGTGAAGCACTTCGTTTTTTGGGCACCCGAGGCTGACGAAAAGCTTCAATCGCTGATTCGTGGCACGGACGAGGCCGGTAATCTCATTCGCGTTGCCAGGGAAATCGATGTGTGGCTGGCTAGCGGTCCACCTCGCGTTCCAATGCCGCGATGATGCCCGCGACCATCCGCTCGACGGGAAACTCGGCCGCGGCCCGCGTCCTGGCCGCGGCGCCGTATCGCTCGGCCAGGGCGTCGTCCTCGATGATGCGAAGCGCCCGCCGCGGAAACTCGCTCTCCGGCTCGGCCGGGACGAGCCGGCCGGTTTCAGCGTCGACGATCAACTGCCGTGACGCATCGCTCGCCACGGCGACCGTCGGAATGCCGAGGGCCATCGCGTCGAGCAGGCCGCCGCCACAGGCCACCTCGCCCGATTGCCAGACAAGCCGCGTTTCCCGCAGCAGGTCGGGCAGGCAGTCGAGATGGTCAAAGAGATGCAGCCGCTCGTCCACCCGCTGGGCACGGGCCCGCCGCAGCAAGCGGTCGCGGAGCGGGCCGCCGCCCACGAGCACGTGCTCCAGCCGCCGATGCACGACGCCAAGCTGATCGATCGCCCAGAGCAGCCGCTCGAGCCGCGACTCCGCCACGAGCGGCGCCACGCAGAGCGTCCAGATTTTTTCCCGGTCGAGCCCCAGCCGGGTTGCCAGTTCGCCGCGGGCAAGCCCCGCGGCCGCCGCGGCCTCGGCCCCGGGCGGGATCGTGTCGATCTTCGCGGCCGCGACTCCCGCCCGCTCACACGCCATGGCGACGGCAGCCGACGAGGCGATCACCCGATCGACCCGGCGAAGCGACGCAGCCGCGAGCCTGCCGCGGGGCGGAACCGCCAGGTGGCTGATGCACGGCAGCCGCGGCCGCAGGAGTTTGACCGCGGCGGCGAGGGTCATCTGCGAACGGCCCCAGGCGAGCAGCGCATCGGTCGCCCCGAGGCCGAGCCTGCGGGCCAGCCGCACCAGCCGCACGGCCGCCGCGCCGTCGACGACGGGCCGCGACGAGAGGCGGTGCACGACGATGCCGGACCGCGACAGTCGCCCGGCGACCGCGCCTCCCGCCGTCGTCACGGCCAGATGGACGTTCCAGCCGGCGGCGCAAAACCCCCTGGCTGCCAGTTCGATCTGCCGGCCGGTGCCGACGGGATCGAGCCCACGCGACACCATGAGCACGCTTCGGCCGACGGCGGGGCATCGCGGCGGCGGCGGAAAGGCGTGTTGTTCCAGCGGGGGATGCGTCATCGGTGTCTCGCACGAGTCCGAGACGATACCCCACGCGGAATGGGCCGAACATCCCGAATCCCGCCTGCCTCTCCAGGCCTGCCGAATTTCCTCGAACTACCCGATCTGCCGGCAGCGCCACCCTGGCGCAAAAGGCCGACGGCCGCGTCGACAGGCCTCATGTGACGTCGACACGAACCTGTCGTTCTCGTTATAGATCCGCACCGACAGCGAGTCCGACGCCGAACCCGTGATGTCCCATGGCCCGCGCAGGCTACGGGCGGCATCGCCTCCGCGCCGACGCACCATTCCCCTGCATGGGCCGCTCATGACGTCACGCACCGGCAGCCACCACGAGCACCACGGCACACGGCCCTGGCAGCGATTGTCGCGGCTGCTGCAGCTCGAACGCGCGGATCTGCTGACGCTCCTGGCGTTCGCGCTCGGCGTCGGCCTGCTTTCCATCGTGGTGCCCGCCGCCATCGAGGCGCTCGTCAACACCGTCGCCTTCGGCGTCCTGCTCTGGCCGGTGGTGGTGCTCTCGCTCGTGATGCTGGCGTTTCTGCTCGTCGCATCCGTACTTCGGGCACTGCAGACGTTCGTCGCCGAGTGCCTGCAACGGCGGATCTTCGTCCGCACGGCCGACGCCTTCGCGAGCCATTTCGCCCGGGCCGAGATGGAGGCTTTCGACGGCCGCAATCCGACCGACATCGTCAACCGGTTCTTCGAGGTCTCGACCGTGCAGAAATCGTTGGCGACCCTGCTCGTCGACGGCATCGGCATCGTGATGATCACCGTCGTCGGCCTCGTCGTGCTGGCCTTCTACCATCCCTACCTGCTCACCTTCGCGGCCGTGATGGTGGTGCTGGTGGCCTTCATGCTCGTCGTGCTCGGCATCGGCGGCGTGCGCACGAGCATCGCGGAGAGCTACGCCAAGTTCGACATGGCCGCCTGGCTCGAGGAGATCGCGAAGTGCCCGCACACCTTCCGGTTCGGCCGTGGCGGTGACTTGGCGCTCGACCGTGCCGACAGCCTGGCAGATGCCTACGTGACGGCCCGCAAGCGGCACTTCCGCGTGGTCTGGCGGCAGACGCTCTTCGCGCTTCTGCTCGAGGCCGTCGGCAGCACGGTGCTGCTCGGGCTCGGCGGCTGGCTGGTCATCAACCGCCAGCTGACGCTCGGCCAGCTCGTGGCCGGGGAACTGATCGTCACGCTCGTCCTGACCGCCCTGTCGAAGATCGGGAAATACATCGAGATCTTCTACGACATGCAGGCGTCGCTCGACAAACTCGGCGTACTCGACCAGCTGCCGCTCGAACCGGCCGGAGGCGAAAGCCTGCCGCCGCAGACGAGTCCCATGGCGGTGGTGGCGGAAGTGATCCGCGAGGGTCACGGGCCGCAGCGGCTGGAGATCAAGGCGAGAGAGCGGGTCGCCGTCCATGGCCCGTCGGGAAGCGGCAAGACCTTCCTGCTCGAGATGCTCGGGCTCTTGCGGGTGCCTCACGAGGGCCTGCTCGAATTTGACGGGATCGACGCCCGTTCACTCGACCGCGCCGCCAGCCGGCTGCTCGTGGCCTTCGTCGGACGGGCCGAGACCTTCGCCGACACCGTGGCGGAAAACGTGCGGGTGGGCCGAGCCGACCTGTCGGCGGCCGACGTCCGCCGGGCGCTCGAAATGGTCGGCCTGGCCGACCGCGTGGCGCGGCTCCCGCAGGGGGTGGCCACGCCGCTCGCATCGGACGGGATGCCGCTCTCCTCCAACGAGATCTCGCGGCTCTCGATCGCGCGGGCGCTCGCGGGGAGGCCGCGGCTGCTCCTCATCGACGGACTGCTCGACGGCCTCGACATCCACGGCTGCCCGGAACTGGTCGAGTCGATCCTCGACCGTGCCGCCCCCTGGACGCTCGTCATCGTGACGGCGCGAGACGACATCAAGCATCAGTGCGATCGAGCCGTGGAGTGGACATGAGCGGCGACACGACTGGCACCACCGGTTCCGCACGGAGGCGCTCGGCGCTCGCGGGCGCCGCCACGCCCCGAACGGTCCGCTTTCTCGCGCGGCTCCTCTTCCTGGGCTTCCTGGCCGCACCGTTCGCGCTGGCGCTCGTGCCCTGGCAGCAGACCGTGCAGGGGCAGGGCGCGGTGATCGCCTACGCCCCGGTCGAACGGATGCAGGTGCTCACGGCGAGAGTCTCCGGGCAGATCCGCAAGTGGCACGTGGTCGAGGGCAGCCGCGTGAAGATGAATGACCCGATCGTCGACATCGAGGACAACGACCCCGAACTCGCCGCCCGCCTGGAGGCCCAGCGCGGCTTCCTCGCCGAGCGGCTGGTGGCCGCCCAGCTCGAGGTGGCGGAATTGACCGCCGCCGCGAAGGCCCAGGAATCGGCCCGCGACGCGGCCGTGAAGGCGGCCGAAGCCAACCGCGAGGCGGCCCGCAAGGCGATCGAGGTGGCGGAGCAGGCCGGTGCCAACGCGAGATTCGCGCAGGGCTTCGAGGTCAACCGCTACAAGATGTTCGACGAACTCTTCAACAACCCGCAGTTCGGCGGGCTGGAAAGCCGGCTGTCGCGGGACGAGGCGAGGATGCGGGCCGACCGGGCCACGACCGACAGCGACAAGGCCGATGCCGAGATCCAGCGGGCCAGGGCCACGCTGCTCACCCAGGAGGCCCTGCTCATGCAGGCCGACGCCGCCGGACAGTCGGCCATCGCCGTGGCCCGCAGCAACCTGCGGAAGAGCGAGCAGAACCTGTTCTCGATCGAGCGGGAACTGCAGGACATCCAGAACCGCATCGAGCGGTTCAAGGCGCGGCTGGTCGTCGCCCCCTGCGACGGCGTCGTCTTCCGCATCTCCGCCAACGTGGGCCAGGGCGGTCAGTTCGTGAAAGAGGGGGAAGACCTCTGCACCATCGTGCCCGACACCAACGACCGGGTGGTCGAGCTCCTGCTCGATGGCATCGACGCGCCGCTGGTGCTCGCCTACGCGGATCGCACGGGACACATGCCGCACGTGCGGCTGCAGTTCGAGGGCTGGCCGGCGGTGCAGTTCTCCGGGTGGCCGGAGCTCGCGATCGGCACTTTCGGCGGCCGGATCCGCCAGGTCGATGCGGCCAGCGGCGGCGCCGGGAAGTTCCGCGTGCTCGTGGAGCCGGAGGAGCGGCTGGCCGGCGATCCCTGGCCCGACCCGCAGTTCCTGCGGCAGGGCAACCAGGCGATCGGCTGGGTCTTCCTCAATCGCGTGCCGCTGGGATACGAGATCTGGCGCCGGCTCAACGGCTTCCCGCCCGTCCTGGCGCCCTCCGCGAAGCAGAAGCCTGACGGCAAGGACGGCCCGAAGCCGCCGAAGATCAAAGTCGGATGACCACACGATTTCAAAGCCCCCGCGGCCCTCGCCGACGCGAACGGCATCGACGCGCGCGGCCCGATCCCCGGGCTTGCGCCCGGGGCTTTTATGGCATGGGCATTCATAAAAGCCCCGATCCCCGGGCTTGCGCCCGGGGCTTTCATGGGATGGGAGTTCATGAAAGCCCCGAGCGCGAGCGACGGGATGGCGTTTCGCCCCGCCCGCCATTCCGCGCGGTGATCTGCCTGCGCGCGGTGCTCGTCGCCGTGGCGATGGCGGCCGCGCCCTCGGCGTTGCGGGCTCTGGCGGCGGAGCCGGAACGGTTTACGCCGGCACCCGACGCCGTCGGCATGCAGCCACCGCAGGCGGAACTCGGCCTCCAATCGATCCTCACGCAGTCCTACCTGCAGGTCTCGGACGGCCCGCTCGAACTCGATCCCGCGAAAGCGGTCGTCTCCGTCGAAACGCTGCCGGCACCGGCCGCGGCGGCCCTGCCGGCCGACACGACCGGCGTGCCGGCGCTGGCCGACATCGCCCCGTCGAAGCCCTCGATCGCGCCGCAGGTGCCGGGCCTCGCGTTCGACGACCGGCCGGAGCCGCTCACCCTCGAGGATGTGCTCAAGAGCGTGCTGCTGAGCTACCCGCTCCTGCAGGCGGTCGAACGGGAGCGGGGAGTCGCGGCCGGCAAGCTCACAAGCGCGATGGGCGCCTTCGACACGAAGGTCAACATGGCCGGCCAGTCGCTCGCACCGGGCACCTACGAGAACTACCGGTCCGACTTCGGGTTCTCGCAGCAGTTCATGACGGGAGGCATCAGCGCGTTCGGCGGCTTTCGCACGGGCTTCGGCGACTTCCCCACCTACAACCTCGGCCAGAAGACGGCGGACGCAGGAGAGTGGCGGGGCGGGCTCAACATCCCGCTGGCCCGTGATCGCGAGATCGACCGGGCCCGGGCCACGCG
>JBJTSM010000095.1:0-7044 GCA_046076685.1 Planctomycetia bacterium
CCCTGGCCGCCCGCGTCTTCGCCGCCGAGTGCGAGGCACTCCCCGAGGCCATCAACAGGATCGCCGCCGGCGGCCGTTCTTTGGGATGAAATGGTGAGTCGGGTTTCGCCCCGTGCCCGTCTGCTAGAGTACGGAGATGCGTCTCACAGACCCACGGAGCCACCCATGTCTCGCTCGCTTGGAAACATCATCGCCGACACGCTGCAGCTGTCCGTGGGCTATGCGGAGCGGCTCCTGAAGAACATCCCGGCGGAGCGGTTTGGGCGGTTCGCCCGCTGCGGTGACCAGGTCGTGGAGTCGAACTACCCGGCGTTCGTCTACGGTCACCTCAGCCTCTACGCGCCCAAGGTGCTGCAACAGATCGGTCACCCCTCCCCCGCCGTGCCCGCGCACTTCGAGCACCTGTTCTCGAAGGACGCCTCGTGCCGCGACGACGAGGACGGCGACCTCTATCCGCCGATGGACGAGATCATCGGCTTCTTCTTCGAGGGGCACCGCATGCTCGCCGGGGCCCTGCGGGCGACGCCCGACGCGACGTTCCAGCAGCCGAATCCTGCGGAGGGACGGATGCGGGAACTCTTCCCCACGCTCGGCTCGGTGCAGACCTTCTACTGCGGCGGCCACATGATGATGCACCTCGGCCAGCTGAGCGCCTGGCGGCGGATCGAAGGCCTCGGCTCCGCCTGAGAAGGCCCGAACAGCCACCGAGAGACAATCGTCGTGATGACCTGATCCACCGGAGAAAGAGGCGAAGGGGTCGGCGACAGCTCGAGGAGCATTGGGCCGCCCCGGCCCACGCGACGAGACTGTTGCCGCCCCGAAGCCGGCGGGAAACCAGAAGTCGGCGTTCCCTAACCCTTCGTTCGCCTTTCCTGCCCCTCGTCGCCAGGCTCCTTCGCGTCGTTCGTCGCGGTGCGGGCGTCCTGGGAGGCGTCGCGGAAACTCCGCAGCATCATGCCGATGCCGGCGGCCACCATTCCCAGCATGAGCAGCAGGTTGCTCGTCCGCATGTCCATCAGGAACTGGATGCGGCTGAGGATCTCGATCACGATGATCGCCAGGCCGGTGTAGAACAGCGCCCAGCCCCACTTGAGCCGCGCGTCGTAGAAGAGCAGCACCAGGCCGCAGAAGATCGGCAGGAACACCACCCCGGTGCTCATCGCGGGCATGCCGCCCCCGAGCATGCCCCGACTGAAGGCGCCGGAGAACATCCCGAAGTCGCGGGTCACGACGTGCACGTTGCTCAGGAAAAACCACAGCCCCGCGGCGGCGAGCACGAGGCCGGAGAAGAAGAGCCAGGTGCCGCCGGGGGTGCCGCCCGCGCCCCGCACGAGATCCTCGTGCATGCCGCGCACCTGCTCGATGTCCCGCTCGAATTCCTGCCGCTTCGAATCCGCCATGGTGCCTGCGCCTCGTTCGGAAAAATCCTGTCCGTCGGATCCCTTCCGACAGCATATCAAGTCCGACATGCAGGGCGGTCTCCATCGGCGTTCGCCCCGGTTTCCGTCCGGAAACCGGCGGAACCATGCCCGAATCGATGTTTGCTTCCCGTCGCCGTTGTTTCATAATTCCGGTTCAGCCGCCCGGCAGCAGCACACCCGTTTTCGATCGAAACCCTCCAGGAGCCACCATGGCCACGAAGCCCGGCAAGAAGAACGCCGCCAAGACCGCCTCCTCCACCAACGCCAGGTCGCTCGCCAGCTTGAAGGAGGAGATCTGTGACATCGGCCGCCGCATCTACAACAAGGGCTTCGCGGCCGGCAACGACGGCAACATCTCCTACCGCCTCGGGCCGAACAAGGTGCTCTGCACGCCGACGATGATGTCGAAGGGCTTCATGACCCCCGCCGATCTCTGCATCGTCGACATGGAGGGCAACCAGCTCGCCGGCAAGCGGAAGCGGTCGAGCGAGATCCTGCTGCATCTCACGATCATGAAGGAGCGGCCCGACGTGAACAGCGTCGTCCACTGCCACCCGCCGCACGCGACCGCCTTCGCCGTGGCCCGCGAGCCGATTCCACAGGCGGTGCTCCCGGAGGTGGAGGTGTTTCTCGGCGACATCCCGATCTCCCGGTATGAGACGCCGGGCAACCAGACCTTCGCCGACACGATCAAGCCGGTGGTGAAGCGGTCGAACGTGATCCTGCTGGCCAACCACGGCACGGTCAGTTTCGGCGCGACGGTCGAACGGGCCTACTGGTGGACCGAGATCGTCGATGCCTACTGCCGCATCCTGATGCTGGCGAAGGGGCTCGGCGGGATCGTCTACCTCACCGGCCAGGAGACGCGGGCCCTGCTCGACCTCAAGCAGAAGTGGGGCTACACCGACGCCCGGCTCGACATGCGGCTGGACGACCGCGAGATCTGCGACAACGCCGTCTTCAAGGCGACCTGGGAGGAGGTGGGTGTGGCCCGCCGGGCCTTCGCCACCCACCCGGAAGTCGCCGCACCGCATGGGCAGCCGGCGAAAGGCCGCGGCCTGCCGGCGGGCATCGACTACGAGACCCTCGTACGGACCATCACGGAGAACGTCTGCCGCGAACTGGGCATCGCTCCCACAGCCGCCCGGCGGTGATCAAGGCCCCGCGGCAGCACGCCGGGCCTGCACCTCGCGGGCTGACAGCCCCCAGACGCGGGCCGTGCCCTCCTCGCAGCCGGTGACGATGTGGGAGCCGTCCGGGGTGAATGCCACGCTCCAGAGCGGGCCGCCGTGCCCGTCGAGCGCGAGCAGGTGACGGCCGCTCGTGACGTGCCAGAGATGCAGGCTGCCGTCAGCCCCCACGCCGGCAACGCGGGTGCCATCGGGCGAAAACGCCACCTCCCAGACCTGCCCCACCGGGCCGGCAAGCTCGCTGCTCGACCAGCCGTTCGCCGGATCCCAGAGCCGCACCGTGCCGTCGGACGACGCCGATGCGAGCCGACTGCCGTCCCGCGACCAGGCCACCCAGTTGACGTCGTCGGCATGCCCCCGGAAGCTGCCGACGAGCCTGCCCGTGGCCGCCTCCCACTCCCGCACGAGCCGATCGGCGCAGGCGGTGGCCAGCCGCCGGCCATCGGGCGACCAGGCTGCGGCATGTACCCGCGCGGGATGTGGCAGCGTCAGCACGACGCCATCCAGGGACGCGACGGTCAGAATACGAACCGCGCCCGTTTCGCCGCTTCGCCCCGGCTGCCCGTGCCGCTCGGGGTTCGCCTGCTCCCGCTCCGCCCCCGCCGTGGCGAGCCGCCGTCCGTCGGGAGAAAAAGCAGCCGCAAAAGCCGGCCCCGAGTGGGCGTCAAAACACCGCCGTTCGCAACCGTCATCGACCCCATAGAGCCGCACCGTGCCGTCGCCGCAGGCCGCTGCCAGAAGCCCGCCGGTGGGTGAAAAATCGACGGCATTCACCCGGCCCCGAACAGGCGGCAGATCCTTCACCGGAACGCAGGCGGTTGGATCCCACAGGCGCACCATCCCCTGCCCCGTCGCGGTCGCCACGAGGCGGCCGTCGGCTGCACACGCGACGCCCCGGATGCCGCCCCCCTCGGTGCCACCGCAATCCATGACGGGCTCGTCACGACCTTCCATGTCCCACACCCGCGCCGTCGCATCGGACGACGCGGTGACGAACCGGTCGGTCGGCAACCGCGCCAAAGACCAGATGCCATCGCGATGCCCCACAAACGCGCGGTCGACGGTGCCGCTCGCGGCGTTCCAGAGCCGCAGCAGGCCATCGGCCGACGCCGTCGCGAGCCCGGAGCCTTCGGCCGTCCAGGCCACCGCGTTCACCCGTAACGGATGACGCAACACCCGCGTGCCCACGCCGGTCTCCACGTCCCAGAGCCGGGCAGTTCCATCCTCCGACGCGGATGCGAGACTTTTGCCGTCGGGAGAAAAGCACACGGCGAACACCCGTCGCGCGTGCCCCTGCAGCTCGGCCAGCGGCTCTCCCGTCTCGGTCCGCCAGAGCCGAATCACGCCGTCGCCGCAGGCCGCGGCCAATCGGTCGCCGCCCGGGGTGAACGCCACACCGTAGACGTTGCGATCATTCGCCCCCGGCCGCCAGCGGGGCGTGAAGACCCGCCGCCGCAGGCCACTGTCGGTCTCCCAGAGGCAGATGGTGCCGTCAGCCGCCGCGGTCGCCACCCGCCGGCCATTGGGGGCGAACGCCAGGCCATAGATCGCGTCGGCATGGCCCTCGAGCCGACAGACGACGCGGCCCGCGGCCGCATCCCGCACGCTGGCCGTGCCGTCCGCCGCGGCGGTGGCCACCAGCCGCCCATCGGAAGAGACCGCCGCCGCCCAGATCGCTGCGTCGTGCGCCTCGAGTCGCCGCGACTCCCGGTAGCCGGCCCGCTCATCGACGGAGCAGAAGCAGACGCCGCCGCGGTCGTCTCCCGTCACCACGAGGTCGCCGGCCGGAGCGGCGGCCACGGCCCGAAGAATCGCCTCGTGGCCGGCGAGCACCGCGACCGATTCGTCGAGCCGTGCCGCGAGGCAGTCGAGCTCGATCGGCCGCCCAGGCACGGCGTCGAGCGAGCGTGCCCGGGCCAGCAGGCTCGCCGCGATCGGGATGTTGCGGCGTTCCGCCGCCGCCGCCGACCGCTGCACCGCCGAGCAATATGCCTCCTCCCGCTCGGCTGCGCGATGTCGATCGGCCAGCCATTCCTGATACCGTGCCCGGTGGGAGAAGAAGGCCGCCGCCAGGCCCGCCGCGCACACCATCACCGCCGCCGCCACGGCCAGGCGATGCCGCCGCGCCCAACGGACCACCCGCTCGCCCGGCGTCGCGGGCCGGGCATGCAACGGTTCTCCGGCCAGCCACCGGGTGAGATCGTTTTCAAAGGCATCGGCCGTCGCGTAGCGATCTGCCGGCTCCTTCTGCAGGCACTTCTCCGTGATCGCGGCCAGCTGCCGCGTCGCCGTCGCGTCGACCCCCGGCACCGCCCGCAGGGCCCGCGCGATACCGGCCGCAACCTGCGGCTCGAACTCACGGATGATCCGCGCCGCCACGACGATCGGCTTGCCCCGCACCTCGTAGGGCAGTTCGCCCGTGAGCAGTTCGTGAAGCACGAGGCCGAGGGCATAGACATCGGTCGCACCGCCGATCCGAGACGTATCGGCATCGAACTGCTCCGGACTCATGTAACGGAGCGTGCCGACCAGCTGTCCCGCCTCCGTCTGGAGCGTGGTCAGCGCGAGGTCGGCGTCGGTGGACCGCGCCACGCCGAAATCGATCACCTTCGGCTCGCCGTCGGCCCCCACGAGAATGTTGCCGGGCTTGAGATCGCGGTGCACGATGCCCATGCGATGGCCGTAGGCCACCGCCGCCGCGACGCGGCGGATCAGGGCCACCCGTTCCCGCACCGGAATCCCCCGGTCACGGACGAAGCGATCGATCGGCAGGGCGTCGGCCACCAACTCCATCACGAAAAACGGCACCGAGCCCCCGTCGCCGCGGCAGGTGCCCAGGGTGTACACCTGCGCGATGTGCGGATGCGTCAGCCGCGCCAGCAGGTTGGCCTCCTGCTCGAACCGACGCATCGTCGCATCACCGGCGAGGCCGTCGCGCAACACCTTCACCGCCACGGGACGGGCCGGCGCCCGCTGACGCCCTTCGTAGACTCGCCCCATGCCCCCCTCGGCGAGCATGCGGACGATCGTCACGCCGCCCAGATCGGTGCCGGCCGCCAATTCGACCGGCTGGCCGCCATCGAAGCCAAAGGAATCCACCCGTCCGGAGAGTCCGAACGACGGCCCCGCCGTCGACGTTGCATCGGGAGTGATCTGCGATCCTGCTGGCCGCGTCATATCCCAGAAGTTATACCGGCGAGCGAACCGTTTTCAGCCGGTTCACCGGGTTTGTGTGATCTGGTCTTCGGCCGATGACACGATCAGGGAACCCATGAGCGCGTCGCGGGCGGAGACGATCTCGTGAATCCGCTGCTGAATCTGCTGCTGAATTTTCAGCGGCGTTTTTCCCGGCTCGCTCCGCCGCCACCGTCGCAGCTGAATCTGGGCGGCGAGGATGATCTGCACGGGATCGGTCTCACGGCGGGAGATTCGCAGCACCCTGTGCGGTGCCACCGGAGCCGGTGCGGAAATGGCCAGAGCCGCTCGGTGAAATCGGCGCTGCGACAAGCAGGGCTGACGTGAAAGTCGTGAAACCTGCGAAAGCTTGGAAAGCTGTGAAAAATCCATGGTGTCTGTTTTGTGTGGCTGCGTTGTGCGTGCCAGGGCTGCGTGTTGGTCTGGGGAAATGCCTGACGAGGCCGGTTTCCGGGAGGTGGGCGGCCCGATGACCGCCTGATAGCTATGGCGAGAGCCGCTGCCAGAAGGGGCAAAAACCGGTACAATTCTTTCGGAAATAGGCAAAACAACGCGGTTTGTGCCCTCGCGGCCCCCGAGCCCGCCCAGCGTCTCCCCCCTTGGTGGAGTGGCATGGATACCGACGACACGATCTCCCCGGCGCTCGCCGACTGCCTCGCCGAACTGGCCGCGGGGAACCTCTCCGCCCGCGATCGGATCATCGAACTCTGCTCCCACCGCCTCCGCTCCCTGGCCCACCGGATGCTCGGCCGCTACCCCGGCGTCCGCCGCTGGGAGGACACCGATGACGTCTTTCAGAACGCCGCCATGCGGCTCCACCGGGCCCTCGGGGCGGTGCGGCTCGAGTCGCCCCGGTCGGTGATGGCGTTGGCCGCCACCCAGCTCCATCGCGAACTGACCGACCTCGCCCGCCGCCACAAGGGGCCGGCCTCCTATGCGGCCAATCACGGCACGAACGTGATGCCCCGCACGGCCGCCGAAGCGGGCTCCGAACACTACGTCGACCGCAGCCCCGCCCCGGCCACCGATCTCGACCGCTGGAGCCTGTTCCACGCGGCGATCGAGGCTCTGCCCGAGGAGGAGCGGGAGGTCTTCCACCTCGTCTGGTATCTCGGTGCCGACCAGAAGGCGATCGCGACGCTGCTCGACTGCTCCGAGCGGACCGTCAAATACCGCTGGCGGGCCGCCCGCGAGGCCGTGCGAAAGGCCCTCGACGGCGAGCCGCCCTGAGCCGGCGG
>JBJTSM010000096.1:0-6103 GCA_046076685.1 Planctomycetia bacterium
TCGGATGGAACCGGCCGTGCTCGATCAATTGCATCACCGCCAAGACGGCCCGCTCGGGCTGGAGCGGGTCGGCGGACGCGCCCCGGGCCGGAGTGCCCACCACTTGGACTCCCACGGGCAGCCCGCGGCTGCCGCGATCCACGGCCGCGGCAGCCCGCACCACTCGATCGCGGCTCGGGCCCCGCCCCGCCTCCTCGTCGGGCCGAACCCGTGCTACCGGCACGGTTCCAGCCGGGAGGTCGAGCAGGTTGGCCAGCAGGCACGGAGCGGCCGCCAGCACCAGCCGTGCGGCCGAGCCGTGGAGCAGTGCCGGCAGTGCCGACACCGGGCAGACGAGGGCGTCGTAGGAGGCCGCCGCTGCGGCAAAGCGTGCCGCGAAATCCGCCCGCCACGCGCAGAGGCCCGCGAACGCGGCGCCGCCGCGGGGCCCCGTGGACCGGAGGGCTTGGGCCTCGATGCGGCCACCTGCCGCTTCGCTGGCTCGCGCCACCAGCGGCCGCAGCCACGTCGGAATGGCCGCCAGCCGGAGCAGCCTGGCCACCGGCGGAATCGGCCGCGTGCCGACAAAGAGCCGACGGATGCCCTTGCCGCCGTCGGCGGAGAGGATGGCCAGGAGCAGCCAGGCCGCCTCCGCGGCAAGGCAGCCGTCGAGCCGAGTCGTCTCCACACCGGCCCGCTCGAGATGCCCCACAGCCTCATGCACGGCCCGCCGCACGGCCGCCGAGGGTTCGAGCGGCCCGGCATCGTCCCACCAGGCGATCCGCAGACCGGTGCCGACAGCTTCTGGCCGCGGGCTCGCCGCATCGGCTTGAAGGGTCGCTCGGGGCGAATCCGACGGACGGCACGACACTTCTCCCGCGAGTGACTCGAGCGCCAGTTCGATGTCGGCGACGTCCCGCGCCAGCAATCCGGCCCGCGGGCGGACGATCTGCAGATGTGGCTGGGTGTCGAATGCGCCGCCGTCGCCAAGCACCGCCGAACGCGGCAGGAATCCGGCGATGCCGCACGCGTGCGCCGGCTGCCTGATGCTCCCCGCCAGATCCGTGCCCACGGCCAGCGGCACGACGCCCGCCGCGACCAGTGCCGCATCGCCGCCGCTGGATCCACCGGGACCCCGGGTGGCGTCGGTGGGGTGGTTGGTTCGGCCCCACACGGGATTGTCCGTCTCGTGCAGATACATCGCCTGCGGCACGTTTCCCTTGCCGATGACGACCGCTCCCGCCTCCCGCAACCGAGCGACGATCGGCGCATCCGCGACATCGACCACCTGTCGCCGCGCCGGGATGCCGACACTCGTCACCAGACCGGAAACGGCGAAACACTCCTTGACGCTCACAGGCACTCCAGCGAGCGGCCCGGGCACGCCGTCCCGACGAAGAACGGCCCCGAGTTGCCCGGCCTCCGCCCGGGCCGCCGCAAGCCGGGGCTGCACGAGCGCGTTCAGGAGCGTGGCCGTTTCGGCGTGCCGGGCCATGTGCTCGGCCAACACCTCGCTGGGCCCCACGTCACCGGCGGCGACGCTCTTCGCGATGCCCACCGCCGACGAGCCGACGAGCCTGCCTGCCGCCACGCCTCTACTCCTGACCGAAATCGACCTGTGCCGGCCGATCGACCGGCCTGACATCGGCGGCCCAGACGGTGTCGCCGTCGAACAAAACGCCCGAAATCACGATCCGCTCCCCAGCCGCGGCCGGCGGGGCAAACCGCGAGATGACCGCCACCTTGCGATCGCCGCCATCCGGGCGGGCACCGGAGACGATGGCGGTCGTACTCCAGTACGGGCCGACTTGTCGCGCGGAGTCGAGCGTGGCCAAAAGCGTCACGCCGTCCGCACGTTGCTGCTGCCTGGTCAGCCACATGCGGCCAAGCTTTTCGAGATCTTCCCGGGCCGTCTCACTTTCACAGATGCTGTCGAGCAGCCTGGCCACCGCGGCGGGAGACTGCTCGAGAGGTCGTCCGGAGTCCGCAGCGGCCGTCTCGAGCCTGACGAGTTCCTCGTCGAGCTGCACCAGCCGTTTGTACCACGTCACCGCCAGCCGATCGCGGGCTGGATCGGCTCGATCCGAAATCGCACCGAGGGCATCAAACGCCTGCGAGACACGCTCAACGGCCCTCTCGACACCGGTCATGTCCAGCGGCGGCAGGGCGGCCGGCACAGCGGCTGGAGGCACTGCATCAGCTGTGGCTGCCAGTTCGTCGAGTCCGGGCACAGGATCGATCGCGTCGAGTCCCGCGGCGGCCATGGGCGGCGGCGCGATGGCCAGATCGGCCACGGCATCCCCGCTCGGCGCGACGGGCTCTTCCGGCTTGGGAGCCGTCTCCGCAGCGTGAGCCATCTCGGCGGGCTCGCCATCCGGCGTCCCCGGCCCCACCGTGGCCGCGGCATCATCCGTCGAGTCGGCGACGTCGGTCGGCTCCGGCACAGCGGTCGGCTCGTCATCTCCCGCGTCCGACGACGGCTCGCCCACCACCGTGGCGACGTCATCGCCGGTCGGAAGATCGTCGAGCGACGGACCGGAGTTCAGCCCGGCCGCCATGTCGGCTTTCCCGGTCTTCTTGGGCGTCTTCGTGCTGGACGGCCTCGTGCCCGGCTGCAACTTTTCGGGCAGCAGGAAAGCCAACTGCGGAGGGGCTTGCTTGGCGAGCTTGAAAGGATCCTTGTGAAAACCCCAGACCAGAATCGCGTAGGTGACGGGCAATGCCATCAGCCCGCCGAGCACGACGCCCACCATCTGTCCGAGAGCGCTCCCCTTCGTCTTCCTGCCGGCCTGCTTTGCAACGGGCGTGGTGGCGACAGCCGCCACTCCGGCGGTCGCCGCCGCGGCCGACGAAACAGCGATCGAGGCAGCATCGTACCCCGACTCGGACGCATCCGAAACGACGCCGAACGGATCCTCCACCTGGTCGGCGTCCGCGAAGGGAAATTCCCCGGCGCTCGCCCCGGCATCGAAGGACACGTCCTCCGACGACATTTCGCCGACCGGCTCGCCGAAATCCGCCGCCATGCCCGGACCACCGCCGGCATCCTCCGCCATCTGCTCTGCGTCGATGTCGGCCAGGCCGAGCTCGTGGGCAATATCGTTGTCGTCAAACTCGTCGTTTGCGAGATCGCCGGAGGCGAAGTCCTGCGAACCAAGATCCTCACCCGCTTCGGCCATCGGAATGATGCCAGACCGACCGGTACCGATGAGGATCTCGGAGCCTTCGACTTCGACTTCCGGCGGCGGAAAGACGGCCAGGGGGATTTCGTTCGCCGGGGCATCCTGATCGTCGTGCAGCACAGGGCTCGATGGCTCCCCGACCGGGTGATCCATGGTCTCGAACGCAAAGGTTTCCGCCGCCTCCGCCGACGGCTCATCGACCACCGGCTGGAAGGGGGCGGATGGCTCGTCCTCGAGGCTCGCAAAGTCGAACGCCCCCGCGTCGTCGCCGTTGTCAGCGTTGCCGATATCCAACCCCGCCCACGGATCCGGCTCCGGACTCTGCTTGTCGTCGTCGGTCGTCATGGAGTGCTCCCAGCCTGACGCCACCGCCCGGGTTCCATGCCCGGCGGGAGCCTTGGAGTGTGTTGCTGCCTCGTACCGGAATCGCAGCCGGAGGTGTGTCCCTTCCGCTCCGACTGCCCCGGAGACTTCCGAAAGTCTACCATCGGCGGGGGGACGGGCCGAATCCTGTCGTTTTCCGGCCTTTCCGGAGAGCGATTGGCCGACCCGACGCCGGGCCGAAGGCCGGTGACCAAAACCCCCGGACCCTTTTGAGGCGGCGCGTTTAGCCGACGCCGTACGCCGCCCCATACCGCCGGCGGAGACTCTCCACCAGCGAGCGCTCCGAAACCGGTTCCCCCGAGGCCTGCTCGACGAGGGGCGCGGACTCCAGTTGCCGCCCGAGCGAGTGGACGTGCCGCCTCAGCCACGAGAGCAGACCGCCGAAACGGCCTGCCGCGAGATCGCGGTCGAGCTCCGGCAGTTGTCGGGCCGCCGCAGCCATGAGCTGGGCTGCGAAGATGTTTCCCAGCGTGTAGGTCGGGAAGTAACCGATCAGGCCGGCGCTCCAGTGAATGTCCTGCAGAACCCCCTCCGCGTCGGACGGCGGCCGGCGGCCGAAGTCTCGCAGGAAGCGTTCGTTCCAGGCCTCCGGCAGATCGGCGACGGCCAGGTCGCCGTGAATCACGGCCCGCTCGAGATCGAACCGCAGCATCACGTGGAGGTTGTAGGTGACCTCGTCGGCCTCCACCCTGATGAACGACGGCTCGACGACCATGAGGGCCTGCTGCACGCGGGCCGCGGTGGCATCGGCCAACGCATCTGGAAAAAATCTCCGCGCCAGTGGAAAGCACCATTCCCAAAACGCCGGGGAACGGCCGACGAGATTCTCCCAGAGCCGCGACTGTGACTCGTGGATGCCCAGCGAAGCCGCCTCGCCGGGGGGCAGGCCGTACCACTCGGTCGGCAGCCCCTGCTCATAGAGCCCGTGGCCCGCCTCATGCAAAACGCCGTACAGGGCGGTGGGAAGCGACCGGTCGTCCCAGCGGGTCGTGATGCGGCAGTCATCGGGCCCCACCCCGGAGCAGAAGGGATGGGCCGTGGTGTCGAGTCGCCCGCGCTCGAAATCGAACCCGATGCGGGAGGCGACCTCGCGGACAAATGGTTGCTGATCGATGATCGGGTAGTGGCGCCGCATGATTGCGTCGTCGGGCCGCCGCGTCGATCCTGCGCATGCCTGCACCAGAGGCACGATCTCGGATCGCAACCTTCCGAACTGTGTGGCGATGGTCTGCCAACAACTGCCGGGCTCGTAGTCGTCCAACAGCGCGTCGTACGGATCGGCACCGGGCATCCGGCAGGCCGCCAGTTCGCGTTTCAGCTCGAAAACCCGCTGCAGCCACGGTTCCAACGTCTTCCATGACGACTCCGCGCGGGCCGTCACCCAGGCCTGCTGGGCCTCGACGCAGGTCTTCGCCAGGGTTCCCACGAGCCGCGCGGGAACACGCGAGTGCTTGTCGAAATCCCTGTGGAGCAAGCGGATGGCGGCGCGGACCTGCGGAGCCCCCTCCCGCGCCAACGGGCCGGCCGCCAAGGCGGCCAGTCGCTCGCCGTAGGCCGGGTCGGATCGTCGTCGATGCGCAAGCGTGGCGACGGTCTCCGCCTGCGTCGCCCGGTAGGCCGCCGCCTTCGGCGGCATCATCGTCTGCTCGTCCCAGCCGAGCAGGGATTCCACCGACGCCAGCACGGCGACCTCGCGGGCGTGCGTGCAGACGTCGTCGAGCATTTGCTCCTGCGGTGATCGCACGGGAGCGTCGGTCAGGCCGGTTGGGTTCGGTGGCATGCGGGAGAGTATGCTGGCAGTGAGCCGACCGGGCAATCGACGGTCGTGCCCATCGTTTCCCTCCGCAGACGCTCCCATGCTCGACGTGCTCGTGATCGCCCCGCATCCCGACGATGCCGAACTCGGCATGGGTGGCACCATCGCGCTGATGCTGGCGCAGGGGCTGTCCGTGGGCGTACTGGACTTGACCGACGGCGAACCGACGCCGCGCGGCTCGCGCGAAACGCGCTCGCGAGAAACGGCAGCGGCCACCGCGGCACTCGGGCTTCCCTGGCGGGAAAACCTCGGTCTTCCCAACCGCCGCCTGCGGGCGACGCTGACCGCCCGCGCGGCGGTGGCCGGGGTGATCCGCCGCGTTCGACCCCGCTGGCTCTTCGCACCCCACTGGATCGACGCCCATCCCGATCATGTCGCCGCCACCAGGCTCGTCGAGGCGGCACGGTTCTGGGCCAAGCTCACCAAGAGCGATCTCCCAGGCGAACCATGGCACCCGGAACGTATTTATTACTACTGGTGCGTGCACCTGAAGATGGTCCGCCAGCCGGCGTTCGTCGTGGATGTTTCCACGACCTGGGACACCAAGTGGGCGAGCCTGGCCTGCTACTCCAGTCAGTTTGACCAGACCGCCCCCAGGCCCACGGTCCTCGAGAGGGTCGAAGCGGCATCGAGGTGGTGGGGAGCGACGATCGGCACGCTGCACGGCGAGCCCTTTTCGTCGCGGGAACCGATCGCCCTCCGCGGCTTCAGCCAGCTGTTTTAGCAGGCCGTGGAAGCTGCC
>JBJTSM010000097.1:0-2261 GCA_046076685.1 Planctomycetia bacterium
TGGGAGAGGGGGTATTGTGATCACAATCGGCAGGGGAAGGCCACGAGATCTTCAGGCTCAAAGGGCTGGTTTTCCCGGGTCTCGGTAGCACGCCGGGATCGTGTCGGCGTCGTGGGGCGGCGGTGGACGGTGCAGTCCGTGCGGCAGCCCTGTGGCAGCGTCGATGGCGAGTTTACGGTGCCGAGCGCGTCAGATCGAAACGGCCGGCGTCTTTCTTCGAGCTGTAGTGCGCCGTGAACCGGCATCCGTCGGCCGTGGCCTGATAGCAGAACGTGCCGAAAAGTCGCCCCAAAAACGAGCTCCCGGCCAGGGTCACCGTCTCCCCGTCATCTTCGATGACGTCGAGTGTCACCGCATACCTGAACGGCAGAATCTTGAAGAACCTGCCGGAAAACTCGGCTCGATATTGCGTGTCGTTGCATCTGGTGAACTCCGCCCGCAGCACCCCGGAATGCCCTGTTGACGTGCTCTGCCAGCACCCCGACCAGCCGCCGGAAAGGTCCACGGCTTGTGCGGGCGTCGCGAGAACCCCGGTCAAGACGGCGGCGAGAACAATGCGTCTGGCAACCTGTCCGATCATGATGGGCCTCCACAATGCTTGGGTTATGCTCGCCTTCGCCGATCATGATTCGTGATTTCAGACATGCAACCCCACCCAACGCATTGTGACACCCGGCCAACCAGCCAACTCCCGCCCTCCAGCTACGTTCCCGCCCACGAGCATCCCCATCCCGTCACTGATCCCAACGGGCATCTCCACGGCCGGTCGCACCAAGTCCCCATCCCGTCTGAAACCCTCGCCCGTCTTCCGTCGGAACCGGCCGCCCGGCTCCCGTGGCTTCCCACGACTATGGTAAGGTGCCGAATCGGCACGATCTCGGCGGGCCAGCGCTCGCGAGTGCGGGCATGCGGGTTGAGCGTTGGACCGGTTAGCCGTTTCTCCTTCGTGCCATGACATCCTCCCCCTACATCAGCGACTACGAGCGCCGCCGCCGGGAGCGGGAGACTGCCAACGAGCGTGTGGTCTCGGCGGTCATCGCGGCCTTTTCCGCCTCGATCCTCCTGGCGACGACCCGCTGGTGGCTCCCCGAAAATGGTGGCGATGCCATCCGGGCCCTGCCCGACGCGGTGCCGCACCAGGCATGGAATGCGGCGTTGGTGATCTTCGCGGCACACCTGTCGCTGCTCGTCTGGCTCTGGCTGTATCGAGGCTACTCGCCTCTGCGCAGGTACGCCATCGTGGTGATGAGAATGACGCTCCTCGGATACATGTGCTGGGCCCAGTGGCACAACGCACGGCCACTCTTCGGCCTGCTGTTGCCGATTGGCGGGTTCGGCGGCGCCATCGTGGTCACCGGCCTCTCCTACAGCCGGTCGGCCGTCGTGCTCGCGGGAGCGCTCGCCTGCCTCGTCTATCCCACGATCTCGCTGCTTGGGCCCACGTGGCCCGACAACATCACCGCGTCGATATACGCCACGCACTTGTTCGTCGCGGTGACCGCCGTCACCTACTGGTTGGTGTCGAGCATGCTCACGATGTCCGCCGAATCGGTCTCCAACGAGCGGCTCAGCCGCTTCTTCTCTCCCGAGATCGCCTCCTGGATCGCCGCCGAACCCGAACTCGCCGTGCGGGCTACCGGCTGTCGCGTGACGGTGCTGTTCAGCGACATCAGTGGGTTCACCGCCATGTCGTCACGGATGACGCCGGAAGAGGTCGTCGACCTGCTCAATGCCTACTTCCCGCGGATGGTGGAGATCGTCTTTCGGCACGGTGGCACGCTCGAGAAGTTCATCGGCGACGCACTGCTCGCGGTCTGGGGCGCGCCGGTCGCGCGGCCCGATGACACCGACCGGGCCGTGGCGGCCGCGAACGAGATGCAGGAGGATGTGGCGCGATTCAACGCGGAGTCGGAGGCCCGGGGACGGCCACCGATCGCGATCCACGTGGGGATCGCCTCCGGACCCGCGGCGGCGGGCTACATCGGCACCGACCGCTACGTTCAATACGCCGTGATCGGCGACACGACCAACGTGGCCGCCCGCATCTGTGCGGCGGCGGGCCGTCAGGAGACGCTCGTGTCGGACGCGACGCGGAACTGGCATTCCGGCGAAGGCGTGGTATTCCAGACGGCGCCGGCGATCGCGGCCAAGGGCAAGGACGCGCCCGTCGTCGTGCACCGCGTGCGGCCGGCGCCGTAGGTCGGCATGAGGATGCGATGGAGCCTCGCTCGAGTCCATCGATCGTCTGCCGGTGAAGGACA
>JBJTSM010000098.1:0-3935 GCA_046076685.1 Planctomycetia bacterium
CGCGTCGAGCACCGCATCCACTCCCATCCCGGCCAGTCGCTCTTCGAGCGTGGCCGCGGTGTCGGCGAGGCCGATCGGCGTCTCCCGCGTCGTGATCACATGGCCCGCGTCGAGCGCCGGCGTCATGTGGATCACGCTCACACCCGTGACGGCATCGCCGGCCAGGATCGCCCACTGCACCGGCGCCGCCCCACGGTGCCTGGGAAGCAGCGAGCCATGCAGATTGATGCCGCCGTAGGGGGCGACCGCCAGGGCGGCCGGCGACAGGATCTGGCCGTAATCGCAGACGACGAGCAGATCGGGGCCGAGCGCACGAATCGCCGCGATCGAGTCGGGATCGTTGATCCGCTCCGGATCGAGGATCGGCACACCGGCCGCCGCGGCCGCGTCGCGCATCGGGTTCGGGGGCGGCCGCCGGCCCGTGGGCGCGTGGGCGGGTCGGGTGACCACCGCGACGACCGCATGCGGCGGCCCGGCAGCGGATTCGAGCAGCCCGTGGAACATCGGCACGGCGAACGGGCCCGTCCCCATGACGACGATCTTCAAGGCGGGGGCCTCGGTGCGGGCGGGCTGGGTCGTCATGCCTGGCAGCGGTCCGCTTCGAGCCGGTCGAGCCGGGCCACGATCTCGGCGTCGCCGGGCAGTTCACCCCGCGACTGTTGCCCGACGAACACCTCGCGAAACGTCTCGAGCGCCCGCCGCGCCTCGATCGCCGCCGTGTCTGGCAGCCGGTCGGTGAAGAGTTTGCCTTCGAGGTGGTCGAACTCGTGTTGCACCACGCGGGCGAGCAGGCCGTCGATGTCGAGGCGGATGGCCTCGCCGTCGAGCGACCAGGCCTCGACCACGATCCGCTCCGGACGGCGGACATCCGCCCGCAGGCCGGGCAGGCTCAGGCAGCCCTCCTCCTGCACGGCGGTGCCCCGCGGACGGCTGATCACCGGGTTGATGAAGACCAACTCCTCGCCGTCGCCCCGCCGGCCGGTCGTGTTGACGACGAACAGGCGGTAGGGCAGCGCGACCTGATTGGCGGCCAGACCGATCCCCTCCGCCTCGTACATGATGTCGAACATCTGCTCGACGGCGTCGCAGACCGCCTCGTCGATCCGCACGAGCGGCTTCGCCGGCCGCAGGAGCGCCGGGTGGGGATATTCGACGAGTTCGAGCGGGCCGATGCCGCTCGCGGATACCGGAACGCTGTCTGCCATAAAGCCGTGTGCGAAGGTCGTGTGCGGAAAGCCTGCCGAGCCGGTCTGCGGGGAGAGCATGGCCAGGTGTGGGAAACGATTCCCCTGCATCATACGCCGCCGTGCTACATTTCGCAGGTATGACGCATCCCGATGCAGCCGCGACGCCAGACGCAGCCGGCCCACGGTGGTTCGATCCCGCGGTGCTTCTGGCCACCTGCGGCGGCCTGGGACGGATCGGCTTCGCGCCCGGCACGTTCGGGGCGGCGGCCGGCGTGGTCGCGGCGGCCGGCCTGGCGAGGCTGGCCCTGCCTCCGCTTGTCGAAGCCGCCCTGCTCGTGGCCGTCAATCTGGCCGGCATCCCGGCGTGCACGCGGGCCGCGAAGGCGGTCGGCCGGGGCAAGGATCCGGGGGCCATCGTCTACGACGAGGCCGCCAGCCTGCCGCTGGCGCTCCTGGCGGTGCCGGCGGCCGCCCGCTCCCCCGCCGTGCTCGCGGCCGCGTTCGTGCTGCACCGGCTGTTCGACATCACGAAACCGTTCCCCTGCCGCCGGCTCGAGCATCTGCCCGCGGGGCTCGGTATCATGGCAGACGACTGGGGGGCGACGGCCTACGCGGCCGCCTGCCTCGCCCTCGGCCGCTGGCTGGGCTGGCTGTAGGGCGACCGCACGCGGCCCACGACCCGACCGGTTCGTTCCCTTCGCCGGCCGGGAAAACCCGCTCGCCGCCGTTCGCCACCATGCGTCTGCTCCTGATCGACCACGGGAACTGCGACCACGACCACACCCGCGTGCATCACTGCCGCGCGGCGCTCGGCCGGCTCGGCATCGCCGCGGCCGTGTGCGGCCCCTCGTCGACCCCACAACTCGAGATGCAGCACGCCGACATGTATGGCATCCACCTCCATGCCATCGCCGCGGCGTCGCACCGGTTTCTCGCGGCGGTGCACGACGGCTCGGCCGAGTCGCTCCTCGGCGTCGTGCCGCTGCTCTCGCCAAGGCTGTTGGGGCTGGTCCGCGAGACAGCACGGCAGCTGATCGCCGAGGCGGTGGACGCGACCGACCCCGACGTGATCTTTGTGATGCACGCTGGAATTCTCACCGACCTCGCGGCGGAGACGGGTGCGCCGGTGGTGGCCCACGTCGCGCAGAGCGATCTCGCGGCAGCCGCCACGAAGCCGCTGATGCGCACGCTCGTGGGCCGGGCACTCGGCTCCTGCGAGGCGGTCGTCGCCGCAGACACGGCCACGGCCGCCGCCCTGCAGGCAGGCTGGCTGACCACCGACGACCAGACGCCGCAGGAAACCTGGCCGCTCGCGGCCGAATCCGCCGATCGCATCGCCGCCATCTGCCGCACGGCCCTCGCCCGCAGGCGCGGATGATTGAACCCTATCCCGTCGCTCGCGCTCCGGGCTTTTATGGGAGCGCGGCCGCCAGCAGCCGGTCGATCTCGCCGCTCGTGACGGCGTGGGCGAAGGCGTCGAAATCGTGGTAGACCGCCCGACTGGTCAGCTGCACCACCCAGTTGTGCACCAGCGGCGTGATCGTCACCACGGTGCGGCCGTGCCGATGCGCCTCCCACATCTCGATGGCCGTGCCCATCGACGCCTCGGGCACGTAGGCGACGAGCAGGTCGAATTCCCGGCACATCTCGATGTGCCCCATGAACACCTCGCCGGCCCGCCGCCGATCGTAGGCGATCGAATTGCCATGGTTGGCGAAGGGGTCGTAGACTTCCGCCTCCGGCCAGTGCGCCTGCACGAGGTCGCGGAGCGTGTTCCGATACATCTGATCGTGCACGAGCGCCGCCACGTGCGAGCCCTGCATGATCCCCGCGAGAAAAATCCGCATGAAACACTCTGCCCTGAAAAAGTCAGCTGCCCTGAAAAAGCCCGCGACGCGGGCCTCGAAGCCGTCTCGCTCATCCGACCGGCTGACGGGCGGCAGTGCAAGGCCCGCCCCGCAAAACGCCGGCCCGGCTCCGGCGCGGCCCGACCTGGCGGCGGCCCGGCGCACGGTGCTCGACCTGCTCGCGATCCCGGGCGGATCGGGCCGGGAGAAGGACGTGGCCGATCACATCGTGAAGCGGCTGCGACAGGCGGGCTGCCCGGCCGATGGCATCACGTTCGACACGGCCCACACGAAGACGCCGCTCAAGGGCAACGTGGGGAACCTCATCGTGAAACTGCCGGGCACGGTGGCGGGCCCACGGCGGCTGCTCATGGCCCACATGGACACGGTGCCGGTCTGCATCGGCACCCGGCCGGTGGTGGCCGGCCGCTTCGTGAAGAGCGGCAACCCGGCGACGGGGCTCGGCGCCGACGACCGCGCCGGCTGTGCCGTGGTGCTCTCGACGGCCCTCGAGATCATGCGGCAGAAGCTGCCGCATCCGCCGCTCACCCTCTTCTTCGCGATCCAGGAGGAGGTCGGCCTCTACGGGGCGCGGTTCGCACGGGCCGCCGATCTCGGCCGGCCGAAGCTGGCCTTCAATTTCGACGGCGGCGCCGTCGAGAAGATCACGGTCGGCGCGACGGGGGGCTACCGCATGGACATCGCCATCGAGGGGATCCCGAGCCACGCGGGCGTGGCGCCGGAGAAGGGCGTGTCGGCGATCGCGATCGCATCGCTGGCGATCGCCGCGCTCGTGGCGGATGGCTGGCACGGGCTGGTGCTGAAGGACGGCAAGCGGGGCACGAGCAACGTCGGCGTGATCCACTCGGGCGCGGCGACCAACGTCGTGGCCGAGTCGGCC
>JBJTSM010000099.1:0-17408 GCA_046076685.1 Planctomycetia bacterium
GATCGACCTTCAACCCGTCTGCTAAAAAGTAATCCATCGACTTGGTCGTGTAATCGACGGCCATAAACCGATCCAATCCTACATCGATCGTAGGTCCAAAATCGAACCATCGACTGCCAAAGGAATTTACCTGCGGTACCGCGGTTCTTTGGTCAAACCGAGTCTGTGCCTGCACTTGGCCTGTGGAATTCTTGACCACGATATTTGGCTTGTATTGAAACGAAACGTTGGGTTCGGGCCATGTCAATGCAAGCTGATATGCGCCGGGGCTCAGTCGCGAAACATTCCATCCAGCAACATTGCTGGTGTCGCTGGTAGCTGCCGTCGAGTAATAAGCATCTTGCTGGAGCATATTATTACCAGCAATTCTGGTAAATCCTCCGCTTTGATGCCACTCACGATCTCCATCGTCAATGATGAATGGAACTCCATCGATCCATTCCGTGGTTTCAAACTCGTAGTGCGTTAGATCGCCAAGACCGCTGACTGCTAAGAGGAGTCCATTGTCCTGGACGGTGTTTCCACTGGTACGAACTCTCAGTTCATCCCCATAAGGCTTGCTTGTCAACGATTCTTGAGTGCCTCCGCGAAGGGTTCGGGTAATCTTCAGAGGACTTACCAGTAATACGTCGGAATAGGGAGAGCCTATGAAATTCTCAAAAGGACTTATATCTGGGTTGTCCGTCGATTTGAGATATCTGATCGACGGTCCACTGGTGGTCCCTGGCGTGGTCAAGTACTGCGATTTGGTCAGCAGGTCGATATCCAGCGTTACTGACTTGGAACTGAGTTGGAAGCTGACGGTATCGTAACCTGTCAAGTCGTATACGGAGTCTGCTCCTGAGGGAGTAATGAAAAAGATATCATCGCCACTGTCGCCAGAGAGATAATTGCTATTGGAGTCGGGTAATGGATTATCTCCCCCCTGGTTCAATGGCACGAAGTTTCCGTAGGCCCACAGGGAAGCTTGATCCCCGTTGGGACGACCGTCTCTTAACCAATCACCTAGTAGACTTCGCACTTTCTGATCTCCCCAGCCTGCAAATTGCAGTGGTGGGGTTAGTGGCAGATAAAGCGATGCTTGATAGGAAAGCAGTGCATCGTTGCCAGGTCCACTAAATGCCTGGTCACTACCAGGGCCAGTCATCAAAAGATCTTGGCCCGCCGAACTGAACAAGATGTCATCTCCAGCTTGTGCTGCGGACTCCGAGGTCACGGTTATCTTGGTCAATGTACAAACCGGAGTGCTCGGTCCTTCGGGATATCGCCAGCCGACTTGCGGATAATGCAATTCCCAGTGCATCGCACCGGTGTCACCGAACAATACATTGTCTCCACCTGCAGTCCTCAAAATATCGTTTCCGAACCCACCGACCAGCACATCGTGAGCAAATGGTGTGAGTATTATGTCGTTCCCACCAAAGTCCATTTGCGTGGATCGAAGCTCAAATGGTCGATCCATTCGGTCCAATGCAACAAATCCATTGTCTCCAAAAGCGATGAATTGCGATAAATCGGTAGATTGATAGGTCAACCCTAGGGTGTCCGAGAAACTACCGTTGGAACGTATTGCCCTAATGGAGTCGTCTTGGAAACCACCGAAGATCACGTTGTAGCCATCCAAAGCTTCGACCTCGACCAAGTCCTTTCCACCCACATGGCCATTGAGCGTTTCGAGATTTCTCCAGAATTCAGTGACCTGAGGAACGACGTTTCTATCAATCCACATCCGCCCTTCATCTCCTAGCACCGAATTGTTGCCAGAACTGAGTTGAATGTAGTCTGCGCCATCGCCTGCGATTACCACATTCTTCGTGTCATTTTGCGTGAGGCCGTAAGAATCAATGACTTGGGTGTCCAAAGCGATGAATCGCCTGCTGTTGTAGAGGATCGCTAAATCATCCCCCCAAGACCCTAGACCCCTTGCGTCCGCGTAGTCCTGCCTCAAGCTCGTGATTTCCCGAAGTTTTCCGTCTGCTAAGAACTCCATGCGACCGGTATCGGCGACCAAAAGGTTAAGCGGTGCATCGGCTAAGATTTGATCGTTACCACCTCCTGCAAGAATGAAATTCCTGTTTGCGAAGATCGCCGATTGGGAGCCGAAATCTCCTGTTTCGATAGATCGGCCCGCTAAAATCGAAGCCTTTTGCATTAGCATCGGCCCACTGGCTAATGTGATCTGATCTGCTCCGCTAGCATTGCTCGTCGTTAAGGCTGTTTGCAATGTACCCATCATGGACGCGAAAATGGTGTCGTCGAACTCCGCGCGTCCCTCATCACCAAAGACAACATTGCTGACCGCACTTGAAACATTCGTTGTGATCCTATCATTGCCTGCTCCGCCAAAGGTTACGTTGAGTTCAATGCGTACCAGATCGTTTTGACTTTCGCTCCGCAGGGTAACCGTATCGTCTCCTTTTGCCCCAAGAAATTCGGAGCTATTGGTGGTACGTATCGATTTCAACAGAGCGCTTTGGTAAAACTCGACTTGTCCTGTGTCTCCAAGTACCAGATTCCTTCGCCCATCAGCGAAAATCATGTCATCCTGATTACCCCCAAGAACCACGTTAAGGGCTTGATCAAACTCTAACCCAGTAGCATTCGCTCGAATCGCAATTTTATCAGCCCCGCCACTGGAGGAGGTGGTCGAGACAATTCGCAGTCTATTGAAGTTCCCTGCATCATCAAACTCGGCTCGCCCTTCATCCCCCAAAATAATATTCCGTTTTGTCATCGTTGCCTGGTTGGCTTGTAGGCAATCATCGCCCCCTCCAAGCATCACCAAGTTCAAATCGATATTTCCATCCCCATTGCTACCTGGCCCTCTTATGACGATTTGATCGCTCCCGGTTCCACCGTTGGTCTCCGTACTATTGATTGTCGCTGCGATACGCAATGCTCCGCTGGCATAAAACTCAAAAAGCCCTGTGTCTCCGAGGATCAGATTTATCTGTGCGGAAGTAGTAACCTTATCGCTGCCACCACCTGCAAGGATCACGGACAAGAGGCTTGGTTGAAGCGTGATGCTGTCATCACCTGAATTACTGCTTGTGGAGTGAAGCCTGGAAATAGACGTATTGTTATAGAACTCAATTCGTCCCTCATCGCCAATCACATAGTTTTTCGAAGTACTCTGTGCCTTGATCGTGATCGTATCGTTTCCACCACCTGCGATCACTATATTTTGACCCGAACCAGACTCTACCATATCCGAGCCGCCCGATTGACCGGATATCGATTCGATACTCTTCCATACGAAAGTGGATGGATCACGCTCCATTTGCCCCCAATCGGAAATGACCATGTTATTGCCATTTCCGAGCCGGATCTGGTCGTTTCCATTACCTGCTAGGATCTGATGGCTTGAATTACTGGTCGAGGCATCGATTTCGATAATCGTATCATTGCCTCCGCTTGGATCCAACAGAGCATTGGAGAACGTGTAGCCAATACCTGTTCCGTTGGTTTGTACGGTTGCCATATCTCCAGATGCAAAGACATTATTCCCCTTGATGAAAATCTTGTCGTTGCCAGTGCTTCCCAAAAGAATGTCTTGATCGCCTCCTCCGATAGCAAATTGGTCCGAGGCAAATCCGGAGCTCAATGCAGAGAATCTCTCCGAAACCCAGATCCAATCACGGGCTTTAAGAGATTTCCAAGCAGCAAGAGTCCCGTTACTCACGATTGGGCTAGCACCTTCTACACTGATGGTGTCGGTGGCCAGAAGATCGCCCGAACCTATGCCAACAATGGTGTCCGCACCCCCTAGTCCTAGGATCAAATTACGGTTTGAATCACCGACAAGAGTATCTGCTCCCTTGCTACCAATGAGGTTGTGGAATCCAGTGATGCTGACCGAAGATGCGGATGCATTGATGTTTGATGCCGTTGGAATTGATCCAACGACTCCTTGAGAAATCGCTTCGGACGGAGAGTTGTATGATGAACCAGAGACATTAACTCTTACCCCGCTGTTGTATAACGAAAAGTCAATCGTATTTCGGGAGTTGGCTTTTTCGGCTGCCGTATTTAGGGTGTTACCGGATTTGGGGCCACCGAGAATCATTCCTGAAATGGCAGCCTTGTCCTCGAAGACAAAGATATCGCTATCGACACCACCGAAGACTCTCTCGAATCCTGTAAATCGGAACGCTAAATTGCCCAATGAGGTGTCTTCGGTGATCCCTCCTGTCGATGTATTGGATACAACACCATCGTTGATTCCCTCTGCGTCGGTGTCTTTCAAGAGTTCCTTGGCTTTCGGATTAAGCGAGCTATCTAGGATATTTCTTGCCTGCACTAGGCTCGCCCCCTGCAGGTGAAGTTTATTGGTTTCGTAGGACATGTCCAACGAATCAAGGCCAGTACCGCCGGCGATCCAAGTAATGAGACTGGCGGAATTCCAAGTCACTTTGCTAGTACCTGTCGTTATAACTCGGTTGTAGGTGTCGAATAACAATCCTGCAGACTGCGCAGAGAAATCCAAGACATTCCCAGTTGCTTCGGAGTTACCGTCTTCAAGGGTGGCTTGCCCCCATGTCCCAACAAACCGATAAGTGTCGATACCCTGCCCTCCTTTGGCTGTTGTCGTACCTCCAGCCATCAAGATAAGATCGTTTCCTTCACCGCCTTGGATTTCTGTGGTACCACTACTGGTGATTAAAATATCGTCATTAACTCCCCCAAGCAGCTTGTCTTTACCACTACCGCCCACCAGAAGGATCGGGATAGACCTTAATCCCGAGGCATCTACGAAATCGTCTCCTTTGCCTGCAAAACCTACTAAGCGTTTAACACCGCTGTAGGAGACCGTGTAATCGGTACCACCAAGCGTAGCGGTAATCTCAATACTGCCAATTCCTGTCTCCTTAATGACGAATTTCTCGTTCTCATCTTCGGTATTTTGGTATTCGCGATCCGAGGCTTGCTTGTTGATGAGAGATCGAATGTCAAAGCCTGCAACCTGGTTGGTAGGAAGATCTGACAAATTGCCCATATGCAACACAAAGGTTCCATCGCCGTTGTCATCGGATGCCAAAATCGGACTGCATCCCTTAGGCTTGTGAACCAACTCAAAAAGCTCGATCTTAAATAGTTCTTTATCGTACACCTTTTTCCAGCCGAGTAAAAAAGTATTTAAATCCACATAAACCTTTGCATATAAATCGGTTCTCAAGGTAGCTTCGAAGAGATTCAGCGGATTGAATGGCTTGCAGGACAAAATCGATGCAATTTCGGAACCTCTGAACTTACCATCACGCTTACCTGGTCCAAATTCATCGTACAAGTCAAGCGTCCCGGTCAGCTTGATCCCCCCTTCGATACCTGCTCGCACGATAATTGCATCGAGTTCAGCAAATACTGCGAGCGTGGACTCGAGCACGACCTCGGGCAAGTCTTTGCCATTTTTATAGTTATCGCTAACGTAGAACCCGTCGAGAATATCCAATGGATTGTCCGAGTCGAAGAATTTAATAATTCCGTAGGTGTCGAAACCTAAAGTCAGAGCGAAATCGATGTCCACCGTTCCGCGGATTCCCGCTCGTACGGTCGGAGGAGAGTAAATCACGGAACTGATTACCAGATTTCTAGATATATCCAAATTATTCGGTGAGAACGTCACTAAGTCAACGGGTTTTCCTGTAAGCAGATCCAATACCAGTGAGAAGTTCGTAAGCAGTGGGATCTGGAAGGCATTGTTGGGGTCCTTAAGCTTACTCATAAAACTCTTGGTTCCAACCGCACTACCTGTGTTCGTACTTCCGCCTGAGGAAGCTCCAAGTTTCTTCGAAGGGGTACTGCTTACGGGTGAGTTCAAGGCTTGGTTGGTCGAATTGGTATCCCCGGACAAGGTTGCATTCTTTTTGCTCTGTGGGTCTTTCAAATCCCCTCCGAGTACAAACACTTTTCCGATTGGAATTACCAGTCCATCTGCATCGGTCGGTATTGAGTTAAATAAATTGATCATGTACACCAGGTTCTTAATAAACTTGGTGTTGATCGTTCCGGTACCAAATGTTTCAACCAGATCCAACATCGAAACGTCCCGACCAGCGATGGTGGATATACCAGGAATTGGTTTCGTTAGTCCTTTGACCACCGGATCGAGTGGATCGGTAACCTTTTTGATCTCTACAACAAGCGGTTTGAGGAAGTCGGAAAAGAACGAACCCAGATCCATCGCAAGATCGGTAAACCAAACCTTAGGGCTCGTTGAGAATGTGCTGCTATACCCAACAGGAATCGAGGGTTCATTCAAAGCCCAGGCTAGATGGAAATCCGCTAAAAACTTTGGTAGGATTTTTACTGAGGGTATCGCGAGCTCTAGGTTGAAGTTCGCTTGGGCAGCTCCGTTAAAGGAGGATTTAAAATTGTCCGTGAACTTGCCTCTAGACATCTCACCAAAGGTAAGCCGTCCATCTTGATTTGGATCGATTAGATCCAATTGGAATTGCCCACGGACAAACGTGCGAGTGCCATGCTGTTTTCCAAACGGGTTATAGTCCGTCTTCAACGTTCCATCGGGACTGACCAATGAATTGCCGTAAGCATCTTTTATCGTTCCCTGTAAAAATAGTATTTTAGCCGTTGCCTTCGCAGGCTTGATCAGTTTCAAAGTGGCACTATTACTGCTGAATGCTACATTAAATCCACCATTGGGATTTGAGGTCACCGTCGCTGTGAGCATCGCGTTGCTTGCCAAGGTTGACATCAGCGTCCCGAAGTCAGCTTCCGATATACTTGGGTCGATCAAGCCGCTGGTGAATTTTTTGTCACCGGTATTCAAAACGGCAGCAAAAGGCTCGTCGGCCTTCGACGGATCGATCGCGCCACTGGTAGGGTTCATGGGCTCAGGATAGTCTTGACCAGCCAAATAGGCTTCGAAGGTTACTGTTAGCTCTTTGACTTCTTGGGCCCCTGAATTTGCTTGGGCAAGATCCCATGGATTGACGATCTTCGGATTGCTCGACTGAGATTTTCCAGTGTACTGGGCATCATCGAGCCCTGCATTCCCTGGCATTTTCGAGATGAGATAAAGGCCGTCGGTTGTGTTGACCCCAAACCCGAAGAAAAGGTCCCATCCGAGATCTAAACCGATACCACCATCGACATCCAGGCTCAGTCCCGGAAGCCCGATATCAAAAGATAGATCGACATCCCGAGAAAGTAGGTTTTGCCCAAGGTGCATACGGAACTGTAAGGCTTTCGCATTCGTCAATGGATCTTTGCTGCCGGTTTGGACGATTTGCCCACCCTTTTTGTCACCCTTAACGTCGTTCTTAGTGCCTGCGAGTGTGTATCCCAAACGCTCTCCGTTGATCGTCGGGGTTTTTCCCATCGCAAGAAACTCCACTACGATATCGTCGGCTGATATAAAACCGTCACCGTTGTAGTCCTGAAGATAATTTAAAAAGGGGTTATCTCCGTCGGTTGCACCCAACAGGTAGCGATCAAGAGTCAACGGTTTGATGATCCCGTCACGGTTAGTATCTTCAGTAAAGACGTCAAATAAGGTCATGCGTAGTGCATTTTCCATCCCTCCATAGGTGTCGACTGCGGTATCCACAAAATCCTGGATCTTTTTGATAACGTCGGCTCTAAAGTCTTTGATGAACTGTGAACCTTTTGCAAGTTGATCTCCAATCAAAGGCAACGGTACTGCTGCCAACACATCTAGAGACGATTGGATACCCTTCAAAGCATAATCGATACCATCGACGATGATCGAAGGGTCTCGAATCATGCGAATCAGGGGATTGCCCAGAGCGGCCATATCGAAGAAACTCTTAAGATTCGGAAAGGCGTAGTTGACATCCTTGCTCAAATCGAAATGTTTGTTTTTGATTGCAGTTGATGAAACACTTGAGGATGTAACCGTTGTGCCATTAGTAATGGAATTAAGAAGCTTCGATAAACTGTTGACATGAACTGCTAGATCACCAGCCGAGATGGAGGTGGTGGCTGTTGAAGGAAGCAGGTTTGCAGCCTTCGCAAGATCGACAACTTCACGAGGAAGATTGACTGTGCTGGGCAGTACAACAGTCGTTGTTCCATCGACGTTCACCTCTAGATCGCGGAACATGGTTCCAAAGGCACCGGCTTTAAGATTCGTCACATCGGCCGATACGACCACTCCTTTTCCAAGAAGATTATTTCCTCCAAAAGTAATCTTAAAACCGCCATTGACCGTATCGTCTATTACTTTTATTCCCGTGTATCCACTACCCATCGCTTGATTCAATGCATTTTCAATTTCAGAGGATTTTGCATTGTAAGCGATTGGAATTGTAGTTTTTGGGGTGGATTGTCCGGCATAAGTGATTGAAAGTTTGAACGTACCACTAGTACCAGCTACCACAGAAACTCTTGTTGTGTTTTCAACACCTGGAGATTTGCTGACCACCAGCGGAATCACCGCAATACTTCCAACTTGCGTCAGATTCTTAGTATCGGCAGTCATCAGGGCAATCTCTCGATTTCTAAGCTTGCCACGGAATTCAACATTCCAGCCGCCAATTAGTGGTGGCAAGCTTGGATCTGCGTAGGAGACTTCAACTGCCTGCTCGGTATCAGCGAACTGCTGCAGGAGACTTGAGAGGATACCCTTTAATTCGATATCCGTCGCACTTCGGGAAATTTCCACCGAGGTAAAGTTCTTGCCGTCGATCCGAACACTCAACTTAAAGGTCCCCCCAGAACCCGAGGGGATCCGAACCCTTTGAATGGTATTTTGCCCATCGGAGACATTCGTCGTTACCGACTGCAGAAAATTCGTCATGTCGAGTTCATAAGCCTGGATCGAAAGGGTTTTGCCTGCGATATCCGCTCCTGAAAGAGAAATTTTCCAGCCTTGGGTGGGGTCATTAGGATCGGCAGGAGAGACCGCGACATTCCCTCGGATGGCCGAAGGACCAAAGTACATGGCATCGGATATCGCATCTTGAAGTGCCTTTGGATCGGTCCAAACCGTAAATGAAGTGGTATAGAACGGAATGCTTCGACCTTGAACGCTGATTCCTAAACGGTAACTGGTGGTATCCTCTTGCGATGGTTTCGATGGCTTCAAAAGCCAAGGTTGTTCTGTCGTCCCGTTTCCAGATTTAGTCAGCTTGCTCGTCGGAGTTGAACTCCAATTGAGCCGTACAGGTGAGCCCACTTGAAGTGTCTCTATCGAAACCGCAGAGTTTACATAGTGCCGCCCATCTCCGGCACCTAAGGTGCCAGTAGGCTCATCCTTCAGATACAAACCACCTTGTGCGAAAATATCTGCCGTACCACCGGCAATTCCCAGACCAAATGGACCAAAATTGGCATTGAAGGCCAAGTCTTTACCAGCGACATTTAGCTCGATTCGAGCAAAAGTTCCCTTATCATCTCCCGGTATGCTAGGTGTACCCCCGTTATCAAAATCATAGATAAACATCGATCCCGAACTGAGATCCAATCCCATTGCCAATCTCACAACCGCTTTGGGATTGATCGTGACATTCGCGCTTGCTGCAAGATCGACGATGCTTGAAATATCTCCCATCGCATCGGCCAAGGTGTTGCCGCCGATGAGTTCCCCGAGACTTTGAAGATCGATCGACACCGGATAAGTGCTGTTGAGCAGTTGGATCTCGTAAGGAATCAAGATTTGGACTGCGTTGGTTGCAACATCATATTCAAGGGATACACCTAACTTATCAGGATTTGCCGGATCATAGATTGGAACACCAAAACTCTCTGATAGGATCTTCTCAAGCTCGCTAAGACCCTTTGCAGGATTCGTGCCAAGTTGATCGACTGCCTTGGCAAGGGACTCTGCGATATCCAGAATGTCATTAACGCTCTTGTCGACAATCGGCAGGGGTTGATTGAGGAAACTAAACGATTCAAACTGCCCCAAGAGTTTAGAGATCATCTTCAATCCGACAATGATCTGTGTCCAAGAGAGCTTGCCGAACCCTAGGAGATTATCCGCACCGATCACTTGGACATAAATAGCCTCGGAAAGCGATTTGGTTCCATCCCATACATCCTTTAACGGCACTCCGATTTCGATACTAGGATCGATGCCAGGGGGGATTAGACTAAAGCCGCCTGCGTCGATTTTCATATCGCTCATTAAAAGCGAAGCCGTCGGTTCACTATTGCTTGTATAAGAGCTATCGGAGAAGGTTATTGGACTGATGTAATCAACAATCAATCGACGCCCTTGCACGGTCATACCAGCGATGTTAGGTGCAACGAAACGTACGGCACCATTGGGAGTGGAAGTGGTTGTCTTCGTGTTGACATTGTAAGACAAAAGCTCGCCCACCTGTACGAATACGTGGTTCTTTAGGGCGATCACAGAGGAGAGAACCGGGCTCGTGGGGTTTTTGTCAATCCATGACGTGATCGCATTTTGAATCGCATTATTGAGGTCGGTTACCAAATCTGCGATGCTAGAGTTTTCCTTGGTATCGCTCGCTAGCAATGCAACCTGAAGATCTACAGGCTTGCCCGAATTCCACGAAGGATCCAGAAGACTTACTTTTAGCCCTACATCCTTGGCCAACCTACCTTGGGCATTCGATGGACCAGTCGTTAGTGTCTCATTGGCACCCTTCCCCAATTTGAGATCCCCGCGAAGACCGATGAGGTTATCGTAGCGTGTTGAAGCATCGACCAAGTCTGCCACGTAAATGCGTCCACCGGGAGTTCCACCGGGGCCATCGAGCAGTTGAATATTCACCCCTGCGTCGATCACCGCTTCGAGCTTGCCTAAGGACATTTTGACAAAACCAAGCGATGCCTGAGCGGAAAAGTCACGAGTGCCCACAGTGATGCCACCCCCTAGAAGTGTATCCTGCAAGAACAGATTAACCCCTCGAGCCTTATTGATCGCGCTGGGTAGGATCCCCAAAATACGAATAATAGGATCATCATCGAATGCTCGAAGCTCCAGCGTCGTAATCAACTCGTTCTTCGTTGATAAACGAAACACTTTCTTTCCGCTGTTGTTTTCGACAATGCTCGCCTCTAACACGGAGGATAGTTTATCCACCTTCCCTTCCAACGGACCTAGTTTACTGTCAACTAAGCTATTCAACGCTGTATTGAATTGCACTAAGAAATCAGCTTGAGAATACGTTCCGCGAGGTATGACTACAGTGATACGATTATCTATTGTTTCACTTGTTATTCCGTTGATAGCAACGTCATCAGCACCATTGATGATAAGGTCGAAAGCGATACCGCTGGGGATCGATATGCTTAAGGGTAAATCGATCGATTTGGCGGAAAGGTCGATCGAGTCTGTCCTTATTCCGAGCCGGTCAAGTACATTGATCCTTGTGCCAGATGTGGTTCTCACAGGTTGGGTTTCAAAATCGACACTTTGGATTGTCGAGCCGTATACAGTCCATTGAATTTGAGGAATACCCGAAACTACTGTCGAAGTTATATGTATGGCGTTGCTTAAATTCGTATATCCTAACCTTTTTAGCAGTCCAGCTTCATTGATTGCCTTTGAGCTGATTGCATCCTTCATCCGGTCTATAACTTTTTCAAGCGTATTATCGGTGGTCGCAAATGGAAAATCAAGCTCGTAGCGATCACCATCAAAGGAGATCGCTAGTTTACCCGGAACTACAGGATTTGTGGAATAATCAAATGTCTTTGACGGATCTTGCAGAAGCTTGGATGGTGAGAATGTTGATGAACTCTGTCCAATAAATTCTTTGTAGGTGAGCTTACCTCCATCGATATCGAAATTCTTCGGTTTGTTGAAATCAATTCCAATGGTTGAGGTAAAGTCAATACCGGCATTTAAACCGAGTGTTCCTTTTCCGGCTAAGCTTGCAAGAGGAGCGAGGTTATCGACCTGTAAGGAAAGTGGGAGTTCGTAGGATGGCAGCGCAGGGTTCAGCTTTACATCGAAAAGGAAATCTTGATTTTCCGGATCAAACCGAGCTTCGATTGAAAATGTATCTCCATTAGGCAAAAGTTCGTTGATTGCATCTTGCAATACCAACGCAAAATCCTCGAGTGTGTTGTACTTCGGCCCAATCTCTGTAAGTGCTTCTGCTCCTTTAGGATCAAATCGTAATGCACTGCTTCCGTTGGCATAGGTGACGTCATTGCCCAAGGTCGACGCAGCGGACAATTCATCCCCAAAAATAGCAATCGTAGGAATGTCGCGATTGGCCAAGCTTCCTTTGTAGATGATATCGAACGCATATGCGTTTTCGGTTCCCCCGGGGACCGGAATGACCTGTAAGTCGGCTGCCTGAAGCATTCCGTCATCGGTTACAAGAGCATTTTTGAGTTCTATTTCTATAAGCTTTGCTCTCTTTTGCATCACGGTCATGGATGCGATTTCCGAGGGTTGCAACTGCTCAAAAGCCTTGGTGAAATCAGAATCCGAGGGCTTTGCGGGAATGCTGTTTTTTGTCCCATAATTCAGACCATTTATTTGCAGTGAGAGATCGAACTTGCCCCCGCCGATATTGTTAAAATTGATACGTTGGACTTCTTGTCTCGCAGCAACTTCTCTGCTTTGAGCGCGACCTTGCTGCAACGTATAGGACACCGCTTCAGGAACTGGAGCAGCCAATAGTTTTTCCGTGATCGACTCAATGCTAGATAAGTCCTTAGAAGCCAATCCTCCGCCAAAGGTCAACTTGTAATCCATCACACTACCCTCGATCGCTTCGACGGTTACTGATCCAACGATGCCTGCGTTTTGCAGTGCGCTATTGAGTGCTGCTTGGATGGTCGTAGCGTCGGCTCCTGCAGAGATATTTGTTGTAGTAGCCGTTTTCTCCACTCCACTCTGTTGATCCCCGGTAACTGTCAGTCTTAGTTGATAGGTTGAACTACTTTGGGTTGAAACGCCAACGAGTTTCATTCTCTGAACCTCGTTGGTGGCATTGCTGCCATCGCTAATGGTCGAAATCAAAACTCTAGCAGATGGGACGATTGCGATGTAAGTAAAGTCTTCTGTATTAACAGGTTCGAATTTGATCTTTCCCCAGGTAAGCCCGTCGGACATTGGCCGTGTCTGGGTTGCGATCACATTCATCAAGCTCGAAACGACTGCTTGTCCAACTACTTGGTTGACCGTTTCAGTTTTCAGACTGTTTTTCGTAATCTCGACTTTACTTCTAATCTCGATTGCTTCGGTCGTTTTACCCAAATAAGACCCTCCAATGCAAACTAGCCAGGTCTTTCCAGAAGAGTCGATGGGATCAATCTCGACCGAAACGTTGCCAATACCAACACCTTGGAGTTTTTCAATAGACGCTTTAATCGAATTTTTAAGTTCAAGACTAGTGAAGCCTGAAATTTCGATCGGTGCGGTGTAGGTATCTTGACCTTTAAAACGCAATTCCATTTGCTGTTTAAGCACCTCACCTACGCCTGGTTTTTGAACAGCAAATTTGATCTCTTGAACTGGAGAAACGACCAGCAATGGTAGTGTTTTTCCGGAGAGTTTACCTTGAAATGAGATCCGGTATCTTTGATTCTCACCGGTAACTTTCACATTTCCAGAGCCAATATCAGTGAGGGATTCCAAAGCTTTTTGCACGTCGGCTGCGCTGGCAGTCGCCATCAGATTTGCTGTTCGGTTTTCAGACGTTCCTAACTGTATCTTGAAAAGCCCCGATGGAGAGTTAAATATCATCGACTGAACCTCTGAGACCAACGACGCATCTTGAGATGTACGCAAAGCGATGGTAGGAGGCGTTGCGTTTGTAAGTGAGCTGACGACCAAACTGCTTACATCCACACCGATTAAGCTACCCTCAAAAACAATTTTCCAGGACCCTGGTTCAACCGCGGTAACTCGGATATTTACTCCGGGTAAGTCAGTTTTTAGCGTTCCGCCGCTTCGTGTTGCATTGAGTAAGGCATCTCGAACCTCTGAACTGTTGCTGTTGGTTCGAAGCAAGGCCGTTTCGTATGTCTTGCTGTTATGAGTCCATTGGAGTTTGAATGTCGCCGGTGATGTCGGATTCGCGTTGATGGTTACTAGCTGGACTTCTCCTGTTCCGCTTACACCAGGGACAAGATCCACGATTCGAATATCAGGAATGCCAGAACTACCCCTCCCGCTCTTTAATTGATTGTTAATCACTTCGATTTTTGGAATCTTCTTTCCAGCAAAGGATCCAGTGAATCGAATCAGAAAGTTTGGAGCGGTACCGTAGTTAGACTTCTGTCCGGTGGGATCCAAGGGGTCTTTTTGCGGAAATGTTACAAAGACATTCCCAGCACCGATGATGGGTTCTAGGGCAGCAAGGATCATCTTTGCCTGAACATTTGGGTCAGCGATATAACGTATTGCCTCGGTGGATTTGCCTAGCAATCTGAGGCTGAATTTACCACTTGCGTATCCCGAGATGCTCAGGACCTGCTTTCCGCTGACACCCGAGGTCGCCACGTCTTTGGTAGATACATTTGACGTTGCCGATGATGCGATTGGCATGGCAACATTGAAGTCCTCTGCCGTGAATGCTTTGCCTGCCAATGCCCCTGCAAAGGCTACCTTAAAACCATCCGCGCGGTTGCCGGTTACAGCGATATTGCTGATAGCACTTTGCACTTGCTGAGCAAACGCCGCCGCAAATTTGGAAGCGATCTGCGAGTCGCTGTCTGAGGAGAGGAGTTCGACAGATGTCTGGGCTCTCCCTTTATAGCTGACACTTACGACGCCTAACGCAGTGGAGATATCCAGAAGCAACTGAGCAGGTATCGCGGTACCTCCTGTTGCGTCTCGGGTCACGGTCGCTGCCAAACCAGTACTAGCCACTGCCGACGACTGGTTACCTGTGGTATCGATCGAACCTGTCGTGATGCTTGATTCAATCCATTTTGGTAGTTGATCGTTCAGCCTCAAAGCCCCGTTCGTGGCGATAGCAACCTTGTTTCCAATGTAGGATGCAAGTTCTTCGATACGTTTGAACCCGAGCGTATCAGATCGTTTGAGTAAGACCGTATAGCGACTGATGACAAGATCGCCCGGTCGCTCGAGCATCAAATCGAATGCGATATCCTTGTCTAGAACCGGTGATATGATCTCTGATCCCATCAAGTTGAAGCTCAGGATTCCCTGCAAGCGTTCGTTTAGAATCTTGGTCCATCCATAGGCGAAATCAAATGCATCGCCAAGATTGCTTCCAGTGAAAGGGATGGGGATCGAAAAGGCTTCCAAATCCCGGAATTGATTTAGAAAATCGCCTATGTTGACGAGCATCTGAACCATCATCGCCGGCGTCATGTTCGTCAGACCAGCTAGATTCGTAAAGTTCTTGCGTATGATGATCGGCTTGGTCTGCGAAACCAATGCGATGTCAATCGGATAGGCTTGGCTCCCCCATTTGATCTCAACACTTGGATTCTGTCCGCCGGTAAGTTTAGTCAGGTCACCGCCGAATAAGTTGGCTTTTATTGGGAAGTTCGCAATAGCCCATAAACCAGCATCGGCCTTGATTAAGTCACCCGATGCAGAATTTGAAAAATCAGAAACCGAAACTTTCTGACCGCCATACTGAGATTCGTTGGATTTCTTGACCTGAATCCCCGCACCGGCCTCAAAACGAAACTCACCATTGTCGATTTTGGCATCCAGAACGCCAAGAGAGACTCCTGCGTTGAAATTGCTTAACGTTGCAACTGCCTTAGCGCTGATATCTCTGGCTTGGAAAAAGAAATTATCGCCGGACCCTAAGTCGTTAAAAGAAGTAAATTCCATTCCAAAACTTAAATCCATCCCGACCAATGCTGAAAGATTGATTGTTCCGTCACCCTTCAAAGCAAAACCTAAATCATCTAAGCCGGTACCCAAATCAAATGGCAAGGATACGTCCTTCGCTAGATTGACCAATAAATCAAGGACTAGACCACGTGTTGCACCCTGTTGGGTAGTGCTAATCGAGGCATTTCCATTTAGAGAAGTTGTATCCACCTTCAGCCGACTCAAATTCGTACCGGACATGGATCCTTGGAACTCTATCTGGTATTTGCTCCCGCTATCGCGGACGGTCACATCGGCATTTAACCAATCTGTCATGGTTCCTATTGTTTCCAGAATGGCTGACTCAATCGCACTTTTATCGGCATTCCATGCGATCGGAGCGGTTTTGAATTCGCCCCCTCCCATTGCCATTGTTAATCGATAAGTTCCGGCGGTTGCATTCACCGAAAGCTCTTGGATCTCATTTCGGCTTTGCAATATCAATCCACCACCCACGGCAAATGGTGTATCATCAACGTCTTCGTAATTGCTGGGAAATAACGGCTCCAAGTTTTTGTAATCACCGCTGGCCGCTAGATAATCCTGTAGATGCCCAATCAGTCCACCGTACGTTGGAGTTTTCCCATCCTGCAACGATTTGGCATAATAATCTTCAAGGACATTGGTCTTGGTCTGCTCGTTATTGCTACCAACTCCGGTTACCCTCTGGAAAGACAAGACATCTCCCAAATGGCGACCGTCCTTGCTGGTGAGAATTCCCCCGAGGCTCTCCCTGATAAACGGCAATGTCGTCGACAAGAAAGATGAATTGTCAATCGATGAACCAAAATCTGCGACCTTGCTGAAGACACTTCGTAGATTCGATTTGACTTTGTCGGCTTGAATACTTACATCAATAAAATAGTCCGGTACCAATTTTCCCTGAATAATTGATGATTTGACAGTCAGTATAGGATTTCCGAAGTCCGAAATATTAAACGATCCAAGTGTTCCGCCCAGTTCCAATCTGCCATCAAACGCAAGGGCCGGAGAGAAACTGAACAGATCTGCGGTTTTGGATAACCTCGTCACATCCTTCCGGGTGATACGCCCCTTGCCATCGGTATTATCTGGATCGGTCGCTTTAATCGATGCAGCCGCTTTGATGTCAAAACCTCCATCAACAATTGTTGCATTGATAAAGTCCTGCAATCCTATATCCGCCTTTAGGCCATTCAAGGTTAATCCGAGACCAACGTCGAACCGGTTTAGGTTAAAGAACAAATCGCTATCGTCCAAAGATGGCAGAGGAATGTCCCCGACCGGAGTGTTTCCAGTACGCAAACCGATTGCAACGCCGACTTGCATATCGAGCCCTAACAAGAACCGGCTACCCAATGCGCCGCTGACATTGAAAACACCTTCGTAGGCATAGGAAAAATCAAGTAAGTTTTTAAAGTCAATATTGCTGAGAATATTTACCCCAATGACAACCTCGCTACCTGATGGATCGAAGAAAGGTTTTACTGCGAATAAAGGCCCAGAGATGGACTTATCGAAAACATCGTTTATGACTTGCTCGTCCAATTTCAAGCTGTTGAGGAACTCTAGTGTAGCGTTTCCAAACGAGGTCAATCCGTCGTAGAAGGCTTTTGCGGCCGAAGTGATTCTGTCTGCGATGCCGCTTAGATCTGCTCCGGTG
>JBJTSM010000100.1:0-2856 GCA_046076685.1 Planctomycetia bacterium
CAATCGGCGTATGCCACCGCCACCCGTTCGCTGCCGGTCGGCAGCGATTCGTACACGGCCTCGAGCCGCCGGCGCCAATCGGTCGCCGCCGCGCCTGCCAGCCCGATCTTCACGGCCGCCGGGGGCGATGCGCCGGCGGACAAGAGCGAGCAGACGCGGGCGACGCGGGCGCCGATCGCCACGGCCACGGAATCGATCCCCGCGCCGCTGACCCGGCCCGGCCCGGCCGCCGACATTCCGCCAAGCTCGCCACAGGCCATCGTCCACGGCCGACCGGCACCCACCACCTCGGCCACGGCGGCGATCGCCTCCGGCTCCGCCGGCCCGAGCGACCCGCGGCGTGGTTCCTTGACGTCGATGATCGCGGCCCCACCCTCGACCGCCGCGGCCGCCTCGGCGGCATCCCGCACGCTCACGAGCAGCCCGCGCCACTTCATGGCCCGGCTCCCGACGGCGCCGACGCAGCCGTCGCACGCTTGGCGTCGAGGAGTTCCCGACTGAGACGGCGGGCGACTTCCGCCGACAACGGCTCGCACCAGCGGCCGTCGAACACCACGTAGCCGTCGTCCCACGTGCCCCACGGTGTGAACGTGGGCCGCCGTGCATAGTCGGCGGCCCGTTCCGCCAGCCGCATCACCAGCGTGTTCACGCGGAAGGCCGCATGGTCGCCGCAGGTGGGCTCGCCGGTGCGGGCGATGGGATTCGACCCCTGAAAGAAACACTCGACGACGTCGAGCGGCACGTCGTGCACCACCGTGGGCGACAGCCTGATCCGGAGGCGATCGCCCGCACACACGAGCCGCGGCCGCGCGGCGGCGAACGAGAGCATGCCGACGACCGCCGCCATGACGAGGCTGAGGATCGTCACCGCGAGCCACGCAGCAGCGGGAGCAGGCCCGGCGAGCGCCAACGCGGCGAAGAGCCCGAACGCCGTCACGGCGGCCACCGCAGCCAGCCATGTCACGGGCCGCAGGTTGCCCCGCAGCCAGATCTCGCGTGATCGGGAGAGTCCGTCGGTCATGGTGCTTTCAGGATCGCGGCGAGTTTCATACGATCTGCCCGGCAGATTCACGATGGAGCCTACACCCGTGCATGATTCCACAGCTTCGCAGCCCACCGGAACCGCGTCATCGGCCTCGGCGCGGACCGTGGCGGGCATCGCGATCCTCCTGGCGGGCTACGCCGCCGCGGCGGTATTCGGCTGGCCGCAACATGGTCGTGATTTGCTGGTGCGGGCACAAGCCGCCCATGCGACCGGAGGTCACGACGCTGCCGACCACTCCGCCAGCCATGACGCCGGCCACGACGACGCGGCCGCCCATGCGGGGCCCGGCACGGCGCCGCCCCCCGTCACGGTGCTGCCGTTCGCCGTGCTCCTGGCGGCCATCGCGATCCTGCCGCTCACTTCCGGGCTGTCGCACTGGTGGGAGCACAACTCGAGCAAGCTGCTCGTGGCCGGCGGGCTCGCGCTGGTGACGCTCGCGTATTACGCCTTCATGCACCGCCACCCGGTCGATCTCCACTTCCCGACGCACGCGCTCGTGCCCCCCGCCGCATCCGGTCCGTCGTGGGGCGTGGCCGGGGCCGTCGTCGCCAACGCGATGCTGTCGGAATACGTGCCCTTCATCGTGCTGCTCTTCGCGCTTTACTGCATCACCGGCGGCGTGCGGATCGAGGGCGACCTCGAGGCCACGCCCACCGTCAACGCCGCGTTCCTGGGGCTCGGGGCCCTGGCCGCCAGCTTCATCGGCACGACCGGCGCCGCGATGCTCCTCGTGCGGCCGCTCCTGGAGACCAACCGGGAACGACGCATCGTGGCCCACACGATCGTGTTCTTCATCTTCATGGTCTGCAACTGCGGCGGCTGCCTCCTCCCGATCGGCGATCCACCGCTCTTCCTGGGCTATCTCGAGGGCGTCGATTTCCTCTGGACGTTCTCCCTGTGGAAGCCGTGGCTGTTCACCAACGTGATCCTGCTCGCGATCTACTGGCTCTGGGACACGTTCTACGCCCACCCGCACGAACGCGCGGCCGACATCCAGCGGGACATCCGCATGGCCGGCCGGCTGCGGGTGAGCGGCATCTGGCCCAACGCCCTGCTCATGGCGGGCGTCATCGCGGCCGTGGCCCTGCTCGACCCGGCCAAGGCCGTGCCCGGCACGGACTGGCACCCGTGGATGTTTCTCCGCGAGGCGGTGCTGCTCACGCTCGTGGCCCTGTCTCTCACCCTCGGCTCGCCCGCCATCCGCGCCCGCAACGGGTTCACTTACGGGGCGATCCTGGAGGTGGCGGCGCTCTTCCTCGGCATTTTCGTCTGCATGCAGCCGGCGCTGGCCCTCCTCCACGAACACGGGGCCAGCCTGGGCATCGATTCCCCCAAGGCCTTCTTCTGGGCCACCGGCGCGCTCTCGAGCGTGCTCGACAACGCGCCGACCTATCTCGTCTTCTTCAAGGCGGCCCAGGCGCTGCCGCCCGACGGCGGCACGATGGCCGGCGTCGAAGTGGGGCGGCTGGCCGGCGTCAGCCTGGGGGCCGTGTTCCTCGGAGCGATGACCTACATCGGCAACGGCCCGAACTTCATGGTCAAGGCGATCGCCGAGCAGGCCGGGGTGAAGATGCCGAGTTTCTTCGGCTACTGCGTCTACAGTTTCGGCGTCCTGCTGCCAGTCTTCATCTTGGTCTCCCTCCTGTTTCTGTAGCACGGCGGGCGGGGTGGTAGACTCACCTCATGACGACTCTGCATCAGGCCTCTCCGGCATCATTCGCGTGACACAAGACCGCTCCTCCGAGAACAGCTACGATCTGGTCACGACCGAGTCGCAACTCGGCATCCTCGTCGAGCGGCTGGCCGGGCAC
>JBJTSM010000101.1:0-2353 GCA_046076685.1 Planctomycetia bacterium
GCGCTGCCCACCCGGCCGGCGAGCATCGTGGCCGCCAGCACGGGGCCCAGTTCACGGACGAGCGAGAGGTTGATCACCGAGCCAAGCCGCGTCTCGAGGCCCAGCGCCTTGAACTGGGCGTAGCTCTGCACCGCGAGCACCATGCCGATGAAAAGGCCGGTCAGCGCGACGACCGGCAGCGACATCACGCCGATCTGGTAGAAGTTCGGCAGGAGCACCTCCCGCCGCTGCCGGCGGGCGAAGATCCAGCCGACCGTCTTGAGCGCGAAGACCGACACGTCGCCGATCCCTGCCACGCGGCCGATCGCGAACTCGCCGAGGTTGGCCACCTGATTGGCAAACCACGAGCCCACGCCGCCGGGAGGCGGAGGGGGCGGCGTGCCGGCGGGGTCTGGGGTCGTGGGCATGATCCGATTCCAGGCCGGTTCCGAGCCGATTCCAAGCTGATTCCAGGACAGGTCCAGGCGGAATCCCCGCAGGCGCGCGGCGATCCCTGCCGGTGGTATCGGTCGGGCGGGCCGGGCAGCTTGAGCGGATCGTGTCGGGAATGCAGCGGCGGGGCGGGCTGGGCAGTATGGCCCGTCAGCGGGTCAGCGGGCCGGCGGCGGGCATCGCCGGCCCATGCTCCTCGCCTTCGTGAGCCGGCCGGGTGTCGTACTTGCCCCGGAAGACGTCGATGTCGATGCCGAACGGGCGGCTTGACACGGAGAGTTCGCCGGTGAACGGGTAGCCGAAGAGGCAGACCAGGTAGAGGTTCAGGCCGATCACGAGGGCCGTCAGGCTGGTGATGACCGTCTGCAGGCGGTGATTGCCCACGCTGAACAGGCCGGCGAAGAAGATCGTCACCATCGCCCCCAGGATGAGTGCCACCCATTCGACCGTCGGGATGCCATATTGGGCGGTGCAGGCCCGATCCCGCCGGCGGTCCCAGAACTCACTGAGCTTTTCGAGCAGGAAGGGATAGACCGTCTTGTGCGCCTCGGTCTGGGGCTCGAAGTCGTTGAGCGACTGCGCGAGCGCCAAAGCCGTGCGGCGGGTGTCCACGCTCATCCTCGCCCGCTCCATCGCCGGCCATTCGAGCTCCACGACCTGTTCGGCGTAGGTGCGGCAGAGATCCTTGATCCGGGAATGCTGCGGCTCCGGCAGCCGCTCCGCCAGAATGAACACGTCGGCCAGGCAGTTGGATTCGAGCTGCACCACCTCCATCGCCCGCTCGAACCGGGCCATGGCGTCGACGACCACGAGCCCGAGCAGCACGGCATAGAGCGTGCCTACGATGGCCAGCAGGTTGCCGGTGGCGTCATGCCCCTGCCGCAGCGCCTCGGGGCTGAACAGCCGCCGCGCGATGGCCACCACGGCCAGTGCCGTGACGATGCCGCCGACGACGATGGCGATCCCGTTCCAGCAGCCCGAGTATTCCATGGTGGAGCAGACTACCAGACCGCGGGTCGGTCTGCGAAGCCAGCCAGACCGCGGGTCGGTCCGTCAGCCCGCCGGCGTGTCGTGCTGGTCTCCGGCGGGCGCGGCGCCGACCGGCTCGGCCGTCGTGAGCCCCTTGAAGGAGAGCTGCTTCTTGCCGGCCACCTCCACGCAGTCGACCTGGATGGTGTCCTTCCCCTCGAACTCGCCCTTGAGCAGTTCCTCGGAGACCGGATCCTCGATGTAGTTCTCCAGGGCCCTCCGCAGCGGACGGGCGCCGAAGTCGGTGTCGGAACCCTTGCGGATGAGGAACTTCTTCGCCTCTTCGGTCAGCTCCAGCTTGAGGCCCCGCTCGCCGAGCCGCTCGCGGACCTTCGAGAGCTCGATGTCAATCACCTGCTTGAGGTCCTCGACGGTGAGGTGGTGGAACACGATCACGTCGTCGAGACGGTTCAGGAACTCGGGGCGGAAGACCTTCTCGATCCGCTCGTTCACGCGGCCCTTCATCCCCTCGTAGCTGGCGTCGTCGTCGGGCTTCTGGAAGCCGAACGCCGCCTCGTTCTTGATCGCCTCGGCCCCCGCGTTGGTCGTCATGATCAGGATCGTGTTGCGGAAGTCGACGTTGCGGCCGAAGGAGTCGGTGAGCCGCCCTTCTTCCATCACCTGCAGGAGCATGTTGAAGACGTCTGGATGCGCCTTCTCGATCTCGTCGAGCAGCACCACGGCATAGGGACGCCTTCTGATCTTTTCGGTGAGCTGGCCCCCCTCCTCGAAGCCGACGTATCCCGGCGGAGCGCCGATCAGGCGGCTGACGTTGTGCTTCTCCATGTATTCGCTCATGTCGATCTGGATGAGCGCCTCGGCGTCGCCGAACATGAACTGCGCGAGGGCCTTGGCCAGGAGCGTCTTGCCCACGCCCGTCGGCCCGGCGAAG
>JBJTSM010000102.1:0-3436 GCA_046076685.1 Planctomycetia bacterium
CAAAACCGTGCTCTTGACGCCGGATCCAGGGGCGGCCGATCCGGTGGCGGCCAAGCGGGCGGAGATCCGCCGCTCCTTCCACCAGACCTGCGAAATCTACGAGCGGCTGTTCGCGCTCATCCGCGACGACGCCTCGTATTACGAGCGGCACGAGCCGCTGCGGCACCCGCTCATCTTCTACTTCGCCCATCCGGCGGTCTTCTACGTCAACAAGCTCGTCGCCGGCCGATTCATTTCCGGCCGGATCGATCCGCGGCTGGAGGCGATGATGGCCGTCGGGGTGGACGAGATGTCGTGGGACGACCTGAACACCGCCCACTACGACTGGCCGAGCGTCGGCGAGATTCGCGACTACCGCGCCGCCATGCGGACGCTGGTGGACGAGTTTGTCATGAGCATGTCCTTGGAACTGCCGATCCGGCAGGACTCGCCGGCCTGGATCATCCTCATGGGGATCGAGCACGAGCGGATTCACCTCGAGACCTCGAGCGTGATCATGCGGCAGATGCCGCTGGGGGAACTGCGGCACGGCGACGAGCTCACTCCAGAGGAGCGGAAGCTCTGGTCGGCCTGCCGCAGTGCCGGTCCGGCGCCCGCGAACGACTGGGTTCCGGTGGCGGCCCAGACCGTGCGGCTGGGCAAGCCCGAATCAGATCAGACCTTCGGCTGGGACAACGAGTATGGCGTCGAAGAGGTCAGGCTGCCCGCCTTCAAGGCCGCCCGGCGGCTCGTGTCGAACGCCGAGTTCCTCGCCTTCGTGGCGGACGGTGGCTACACCCGGGAGGAGTGGTGGACCGAGGAGGGCCGCGGCTGGCTCCGCTTCACCCGCGCCGAGCACCCCAGGTTCTGGCTGCGGCGGGATGCCGGGGACGGCGCGGCGTATTGGCAGCGGAACCTGCTCGACGAGCGGCCGCTGCCGCTGAACTGGCCGGTCGAGGTGAACTGCCTCGAGGCGCAGGCCTACTGTGCCTGGCTGGCCGCACGGACCGGCGACAATGTCCAACTGCCGACCGAGGCGCATTGGTACGCCCTCCGCAACACGCTGCCGGCGGAACTGGCGGCCGATCAGCCGGCGTGGAAGCAGGCCCCCGGCAACATCAACCTCGAACGCGGCGCGTCGAGCACGCCGGTCGATGCACACCCGCAGGGCGCATTCTGCGACGTGATCGGTAACGTCTGGCAATGGACCCGCACGCCGATCATGCCCTTCAAGGGCTTCGAGGTGCATCCGCTCTACGACGATTTCTCGGTGCCGACCTTCGACGGCCGCCACAACCTGATCAAGGGCGGCTCGTGGATCTCCACCGGGAACGAGTCGCTCGCCAGCGCCCGCTATGCCTTCCGCCGTCACTTCTTCCAGCATGCCGGGTTTCGCCCGATTCTCGAGGAGCCGGGCGGCGAGGCCGAGACGGAGGGCTCGCGGCTCTACGAAACCGACCAGCTGGTGACGCAGTATCTGGAGTTTCACTACGGTCCCGAGGCGCTCGGCGTGCCCAACTTTCCTCGCGCGTGCGTGGAGGCCGCCATGCGGCAGGTGCCTGCGGACCGCCGCCGCCGGTGCCTCGACATCGGCTGTTCGGTGGGGAGGTCGGCCTTCGAGTTCGCCCGCTCGTTCGAACGAGTCGACGCGATCGACTTCTCGGCGCGATTCATCCAGGCCGGCGTGCGGCTGCAGCAGGGGGGCGACCTGATCTACGAGGTTCCCACCGAAGGCGAACTCACGGTTTCGCGGACGATCGATCTCGATCGGCTGGGGCTGGCGGATGTCGGATCCCGGGTGCTGTTCATGCAGGGGGACGCCTGCAACCTGAAGCCACTCTACACCGGCTACGACCTAGTCTTTGCCGGCAATTTGATCGACCGGCTCTACGACCCGGCCCTGTTCCTGGACGGCATCGCGGAGCGGATCCTGGCAGGCGGGCTGCTCGTGATCACATCGCCCTACACCTGGCTCGAGGAATACACGCCGAAGCTGCGGTGGATCGGCGGCCGCCGCGAGCACGGCGAGCCGCTCTCCACGCTGACCGGGCTCACGCGGGCCCTCGAACCCCGGTTTGTCCTCGTGCACCGTGAGGATATTCCGTTCGTCATTCGCGAGACGGCCCGGAAGCATCAGCATACGCTGGCGGAAATGACGGTCTGGCGACGCGATTGAGTGGCCGGCCACCCGCTTGGTACCATCGAAGCCATCCGTCCCCCCGGTGAGACTGGTATCAGATCATGCCACAGGAAGCTCCGTTTGATCCGTGCAAGCAGTGGCTGGGCATCGATGCGGTCCACCTCGGCAATGCCCGCCTCGTGCTGGGGGTCGCGGCCCAGGAATCCGATCCGCGGATCGTGATCCGGGCGGCGGACGCGCGGCTGAATCTGTTGCGTGCCATCGCGCCTGGGCCTTTCGAATTGGCCCGCGCGAGTCTCGTGAAGCGGGTGGAAGAGGCGCGGGAGAAGGTGCTCGCCGAGATCGCCGCCGGGCCCGTTCGAGCGGCGGTTCCCACCGTCGACGGGTTCGCCATGCCCCCGCCCCCGGGTCAGTTGGCGGCAACAATGGCCACGGCTGCTCCGCCGACCCTGCCTGTTGCGCCTCCGGCCCCGATTTCCTCCGCGGGAACCGCCCTCCCTCCCCCGGTTCCGGGGCAGGGAGGCTGGGGCGGCGGTGAGCCGGGGGCCGCCGGTGACGGATTTGGTTCCATCAGGATTCGCACGACCGTCTACCGCAAGAAGACGCCGGTCGCCGGGATCGCCCTGGCGTTGCTGGCCTTGGCGGCGGTGGCGGGTGGACTGGCCTACTACACGCTGGTCGTCAAAGGTCAGCGGCAGCTTGCCTGGCGGGCGCCTGAAAAGGAAAAGCCGGCTCGGCCATTCCAGCCAGTCCAGCCGGTTGACCAAGAGAGGGAGAAACAGACAAAGGAAGCGAACCGCACGACGGTGGATCGCCAAGCGGAGCGACAAGCCCGTGAGGAGCGGCAACGAGAGGAACGCGAGGCGCAGCGTCGGGAGGAGCTCGAGCGGCAGCGACTCGAGCGGGACATGCCGGAGGAGCAGAAGACGCCGCAAGAAAAGAAAAGTGAATCCCGAAAGCGGGAGCGGGACCGTGACCAGGTGCCGCCAGGCGAGCCCAAACAAGACCAGCCCAAACAAGACGAAGCCGGGACAGAGCAGGCAAAGCAGTTGGAAGAAACCCTCGCCGCCGTCTTCGCCGCCATGCAGTCGCCGGAGGAGGAGTCTGATTCCGCCGGCATCGAGGAGTTGTTGCAGAGTGCGTCTCGCCAGGCGCGTGGCGGCGCCGCCGGGAAGCGGGTGAAGAGTTGGCGGGCGCTGGAAACGTATCGCAAGGGATTTCTCGACTGTCGGACGAAGGCCCTGGCCGACGTCAAGTCAGGGGACGAGTACGACATAAAAGACCGGAAGATCGCGGTCGTGGAAGTGGACGACGAGG
>JBJTSM010000103.1:0-3645 GCA_046076685.1 Planctomycetia bacterium
GTGCGGTCGTAGGCCGGTCGGAAGAGATCGGCGGCGCGGCGGAGGTCCTCGATCGCCAGTTCGAAGAAGAGCTTCTCGCCGGCGAGGCCCTGGCTCACCTTCGCGGCGATGGCGGCGTCGTAGAACGAGGTGTTCTTGACGGCGGCGTTGTAGATGGAGGGGTTGCTCGTCAGGCCCGTCACCGACAGGTCGCGGATGTAGCGGGCCAGCGTGCCGTCGTCGAGCATGCCGCGGGTGATGTTGTCGAGCCAGAGGCTCTGGCCCAGGTGGTGAAGTTGTTGCGTGATGGTGGCCATGGAACCGGGAACTCCGCGAAGAGGGGGGCGGGGCGTGGGGGAGGAGACGACCGGATGACGGCCGAGTTATACTCCGGCAGTCTCCGGGGTGCGACGGCCGCTCGTATGGCTCCGCCTTCGGGAGTGCCTTGGCCTCGTCGCGGGAGCCCGAACACATGCTCGGACCACGATCTCCGTCACTGTTCGGCAGCCTGGGGATGATGCTCCTCGCCGGCGTGCTGATGGGCCGGCCGGCGGCCGCCTTCGACCTGGTGAGCCGGGGCGAGATCACGGTCTCGGAAGCCTCCGACATCGTCCGCGGCCGCGAGCATTGGGAGATCTGTCTCCCCAATCTGACGACGCTCTCGCCGGACGTGGCAGCGGCGTTGGCAAGTGGACCGGGGTATTACCGTCTTTCGCTGCCGGCGCTCGCCACGCTCCCCGCCGAAACCGCCCGGGCGCTCGCCGGCTGTGCGGGCGACCTCGACCTGCCCGCTGTCACGTTGCTGGAATCGGATACGGCGGCGGCCTTCGCGCCGCACCGTGGCATCCTCGAACTCGGCGGCCTCGCCCGGCTCGACCCCGAAACGGCCGCGGCGCTGGCCCTCCACGCCGGCCAGCTCTGCCTCTCCGGCCTCACCGCGCTCGAGCCTGTGGTCGCCGACCGCCTCGCCCGGCATGTCGGGCAGCTCGCGCTGCCCGGGCTGACTACCCTCGCGCCCGAGGCGGCCAGGTCGCTGGCCCGCCATCGTGGAGAGAGCCTGATCCTCAGGGGCATCGTGTCGCTGTCGCCGGACGTGGCTGCGGAACTCAGTCACCACCAGGGCTGTCTGATGCTGCCCCGGTTGGCCGCGCTTACCGTGGAGACGGCCACGCACCTCGCGAAACATCCTGGTCCCCTGTCGCTCGACGGCTTTGGAGAACTCCCGGCCGAGGTCGCCGTCGCGCTCGCCGGCCACCGCGGGATGATGACGCTCGGCGGCGGATCGATCCTCTCGGTGGAGGTGGCGGCGGCGCTCGCCATGCACGAGGGCACGCTTTCCATGCCGGCCGTGAACCTGCTCGCGGCCGACGCGGCCCTGGCCTTCGCGCCGCATCGTGGGGTGCTCTGCCTGCCGTCGATGGCGACGCTCTCGTGCGAGTCGGCGGAGGCCCTGGCACTGCACCGCGGGGTGCTCGTGCTTTCCGGCCTGAGCACGCTCGAGCCGGCTGCCGCCAGGGCGCTCGCCCGGCACGGCGGCGAAATCGATCTGTTCAAGCTCACCCAGACGCCGCAGCTCGACTCGCCCGCCGTCGCCGGCCTGCTGGCCGACAAGACGCCGCTCCTGAGCCTCCCCAACGTGAAACGGCTCGACGGCGCGGAGTCGATCGCCGTGGCCCGGGCACTGGCGGGAGGCGGCGGAACGGTGTCCATTCCCAACCTGCGGGTTGCCTCGCGGCGCACCGTGGAGGCTTTGCTTGCCAACGGGAACGTCAGCATTCCCCCGCTCGAGGCGATCGTTTTCGGTCTCGAGCCCGCCGCGCCCACGCCCGGGCGGCCGTAATGCCCGGCACGATGGGCCGGCTTGCATCCGCCGCCGCCCGGCCTGCGAAACCATGAGTGGCCGGTTTGCGGGCCGGAGTACCCGGCCGCTGATTATGCTGGGCCGGCTTTTCTTCGCGACACGATACGACACGATGCACGAGCCGCTGCATGATTCTCGCCAAGGTGGCCGACCGGCGACACGATGCGATGGAGGAATGCCTGGCCGCCTACGGCGGGCTGGTCTGGTCGTTGGCCATGCGGCTGTCGGCCACCCGGGAGGACGCGGAAGAGGCGGCTCAGGAGATCTTCTTCGATGTCTGGAAGCACGCGGGTCGGTTCGACCCCCGACTGTCATCCGAGGCGACGTTCATCGCGCTGATCGCCCGGCGGCGGCTCGTCGACAGGCATCGTCGCCAGGCCTGTCGGCCGCCCTCGGCCCGGCTCGAGGAGAACGCTGAGATGCCGCTCGCCGCGACCGACCATCCGATCGATGTCCAGGACGAGGTCGAACACGTCCGCCGGCTGATGGGCCTGTTGCGGGCCGAGGAACGGCAGGTGCTCGAACTGGCCCTCGGCGAGGGCTGTTCGCAGGCCGACATCAGCACCCGCACGGGCATGCCACTCGGCACCGTGAAATCGCATGCCAGGCGAGGGCTGGCGAGCCTCAGGGCCTTGGCCGAGCAGGCGTCATCAGGCGAGGATCGATCACGGGAGAGTGGATCACGGGAGGCGAAAACGACATGAGCGACACGACCGACGACCATGCCCAGTCGCCCGCCGGGCAGCGGGTCATCGACCTGCTCGCCGACCGCGCCGTGTTCGGGCTTGAACCTGCGGAGGAGCGGGAACTCGAACGCCTGCTCGCGGCCCATCCGCTCCGCGATCCCGACGCCCTCGATCGGCTGGCCGCAGCGGTGGCGGTGGCCGCATCGCTCCCCGGCGCGGTGCAACTCCCCGCAGGCCTGCGGATGCGGCTCGGCGCCGAGGCGTTGCGGTTCGCCGGCCGGCGATCCGATCCGCTGATCGAGCCCGCCGGCCGGCGGGCTGCCGCGGCGGCAGATCCGCGTCGATCTTTCCCACACTCTTTTCCGCTGATGGCGGCGGCCGGCCTGCTCTGTGCGCTGGTGACGCTCGCCGTGGTCGTGGTGGCCGTCCGTCGCGAGCCCGGCCGCGGGCGGGGGCAGCCCGCGCCGCTGGTCGCGGCGCCGACCGATGCCGCCGCGGTCGACGAGGCCACCGGTGCGTTGGCCGCGAAGCCGACGCCGACCCCCGCCACGCTCCGCCACGCCATGCTGACCGCGGTGGCGGACGTGCTGCGGCTCGACTGCGCGGCGGCGGTCGCCGATGGGCCGCAGCCAAGCGGCGACGTGGTCTGGAGCGGCTCGCGGCAGCGGGGTTTTCTGCGAATCAGCGGGCTGGCCGCGAACGATCCGGCCGAGCGGCAGTACCAGATCTGGATCGTTGAAGGGGGCCGCGGTCGTCCGGTGACCGGGGGCGTGTTCGACGTCGGCCGGGAGGCGGAGGAGGTGATCGTGCCGATCCTGCCGCAGGTCTTCGTCCAGGCGCCGACGACGTTCGTGGTGACCGTCGAGAAGCCGGGCGGGGCCGCGGAATACAAGGAGGAACGCAGCCGCATCCTGGCCCGCGTCCGCTGAACCGCAGCGCGGCCGCCCGGCCGTGAATCCACGGCAGCCCCGCCCGCGAATACACTGCAGACGTTCAAATGTTGCCGTTCATTCCGCGCCCGAACCGCAGGTGAGGGAAACGCGATTCTGCCATCGGATTCCCTCGCTCGCGCTTCGGGCTTGCATGGGAACGAGGCCGATCGCATTTTCCGAGCCGCGC
>JBJTSM010000104.1:0-6726 GCA_046076685.1 Planctomycetia bacterium
CCGCCTGCGACCGCGCCCGGTCAGCCCCGTCGGCGAGAACCTTTTCGACGAGGCCGGCATCGGCCGCAGTCGCCTCTCGGCGGGTCCTCGCGTCGGCGAAGAAACGCTCGGCCGCCTCCGCGAGCGCCTTCTTCACCTCGCCGTAACCGAAGCCGCCGCGCCGGTAGAGATCGGCCATCGCCAGGCGGTCGGCCTCCGGCGCCACCAGCGAATAGAGCGCGAAGAGGTGGTCGTCGTCGGGGTTCTTCGGCTCCTCCATCGGACGGGAGTCGGTGGTGATCCGCATGATCTTCTTCTTCTGGGCCGCCGGATCCTCGAAGACGTCCAGCGTGTTGTCGTAGCTCTTGCTCATCTTCTGCCCGTCGGTGCCCGGCACGCGGGCCCCGCCCTCCACCAGCCGCGGCTTGGGCAGCGTGAACACCTCGCCGTAGAGGTGGTTGAACGCGCCGGCCAGATCGCGGCAGACCTCGATGTGCTGCACCTGATCCTCGCCGACGGGCACGACCGTGGCGTCGTAGGCGAGGATGTCGGCGCTCATGAGCACCGGATAGGTGAAGAGCCCGGCGTCGGCCGGCAGGCCGCGGGACTTCTTGTCCTTGTAGGCGTGGCATCGTTCGAGCAGTCCCATCGGCGTCACGGTCAAGAGCAGCCAGGTCAGTTCGGTCACCTCCGGCACGTCCGACTGCACGAAGAGCGTGGCCCGGTCGGGGTCGAGGCCGAGCGCCACCAGGTCGACCGCCGCGTCGTGCACCAGCGACCGCAGCCGATCGGGCTCGCGGATGGTCGTCAGGGCGTGGAGATCGGCGATGAAGTAGTAGGCCTCGGTCGTCGGCCCCGGCCCGTCGGCCGGACCGCTCCCCGGCTGCAGGTCGATGTATTGCCTGATCGCACCGAAGTAGTTGCCCCAGTGGAATCGTCCCGTCGGCTGGATGCCCGACAGAACCCGCGTGACGGGCAGGGGGCGGCCGGGTGGAGTGGCGTTTCCTTCACTTGGCATGGGCGTGGCCTTCGGGTGGGGTGGGCGAGGCGGGACCGCAGGGCGCCGGCCGGGGCAACGCGAGCGTGCCGACCACGTCGGTCATCGTGGACGCTCCGAGTTCGCCAAGCGCCGCCGACAGGCCGTCGAGCAGCCGTGCCGACACCACGGGCTCGGCGAAGTTGGCGGTGCCGATCTGCACGGCGGAGGCTCCCGTGACGAAGAATTCCATGCAGTCGTCGATCGTCATGATGCCGCCGACGCCGACGATCGGGATGTCGACCGCCTGCCGCACCTGGTGGACGCACCGCAGGGCGATCGGCTTGATGGCCGGGCCGCTCAGGCCGCCGATCACGTTGCCGAGCATCGGCCGCCGCCGCCGCCAGTCGACGGCCATGCCCTGGCAGGTGTTGATGAGCGTGACGGCGTCGGCCCCGCCATCCCGGGCCGCGCGGGCGATCTCCACGATGCTCGTGACGTTCGGCGTGAGCTTGGCGAGCACGGGCAACGTCGTCGCCCGCCGCACGCCCTCCACGACGCCGCGGCAGGCCGTCGGGTCGGTGCCCATGTCGATCCCGTGGCTGACGTTGGGGCAGGAGATGTTGAGTTCGAGCGCCGCGATTCCCGGCACGCCGTCCAGCCGCGCGGCCAGCGCGACGAACTCCGCCTGCGAGCCTCCTGCGATGCTCACGACCACCGGAGCGCCGCAACGCAGAAGGAACGGCAACTGGTGGGCGAGGAACGAGTCGATGCCGTCGTTGTCGAGGCCGATCGAGTTGAGCAGGCCGGAGGCGGTCTCGACCGTCCGCCAAGGCACGTTGCCCTGACGCGGGAGCGGCGTGATCGTCTTGGGAACGACGCCGCCGAGCCGGGACAGATCGAGGAAGCCGGTCATCTCGCGGCCGTAGCCGAACGTGCCCGAGGCCACCATGATCGGATTTGGCAGCCGGAGCCTGCCGAGGGTGACCGCGAGGTTCGCGGTCGCCGCCCGGGGGGCTGCCTTGGGATCGGGTGCACTCATGTCGCGATGCGGGGGCGGAGGTGGAGTTGGGGCGGTTTGCGGAGATCGGGCGGCTGGGCTTCCTGCCGCGATCTGGGCGGGGTACGGGCAGCCCGACGAAGCCCCGAGTGTAGTGGGTTTTCGAGCGGCCCCAAGCCGTCTGCGTGTTTGTCGCGACCGATCGATCGCGAGGCCAAAGGACGCGGGAAAGCCGACGGAAAAATGTGCCGATTCTGTCAAGTCTGCCGATTGTGCCGCCGATAACACAGGCGGATGAGTCCTGCTCGGCCGGGCTGCCCGGCAAGGTGGATCGTTGACACTACTACTTGCCACTCATAGACTTGCGGCGAATCGCACCTCCTGTGCGGAGCGCCCGTGTCGTGACCAAGAAAGATATTGTCCGAACGATCGCCGAGCAGATCGATCTGCCGCAGCTCCGCACCCGGGAGTTGGTGCAGAAGACGTTCGACGCCCTCGTCGAGGCCCTGGTGCGCGAGGGGCGGATCGAGCTGCGGAATTTCGGCGTCTTCCAGATCAAAAAACGCGAGGCCAGGATGGCCCGCAACCCCCGCACGGGGGAGAGGGTGCCGGTCCAGGCAAAGCGGGTGGTGACGTTCAAGCCGGGCAAGGAGATGGAGGCCCGCGTGCGTCAGCTCGATCAGGCAGAGGCTGGAGCGGCATCTGCTCCGGCAGAAAAGCCGTCGTCCCCCCCCGACGTACCCCAGGATGGTCAGTCACGGGAAGGCCAGTCAGGGCCGGTGTGAGGCGCAGGCTGGGGGGCTTGGCCCGACTGCCGGCGTTTCGTTCTGAAAATCAATGTCGCGGCAAGCGGTTGCCGTCGGCTACACCTTCGGCCGGTTCGCGGATCCTCTGCCCCGCTCTGCGGAGTGCGGCACGATCGGCATCCCGGACCGGATCATCGCATGGATGCGGGAGGCGCAGGTCATGAAGGCCCACGACACGAACAAGGACGCGATCACGAAAGCGGCGTTGATGATCGCGGTCGCCGTGGCGCTCGTGGCCAACACCGGCTGCCTCATCCCGATGTATTCGGGCGACCCGGCCCGTCGGGCCGAGCAGCTCATCTACACGTCGGAGGATCTGCGGCAGATCAACGACGAGTGGGAGCGGATCTGGTTCCTCGACCAGCCGTCGCACATGTCGCTCTACCGCACGCACGGCGGCGTGCTGTGACCTCTCCGACGAGCGGTCATATCCGGATCTTCGAAGCCTGCTCGACGATCGATTCGAGGGGCACGAGGTTGCCCTTGTTGCATCCCGGGCAGGCCTCGGCCGCTTCCGCCCAAGCCTCCGGCGTGCGGAGGTTGGAATCCCAGAACGGCCAGGTTTTGCACTGCCGCGGCCGCTCGTCGTAGGCCGTGCACTTGCGGGTCTTCTCGTCGAGCAGCACGCAGTCGCCGCCCGCACGCTCCTTGAGCGAGCGCCGCATGCCCACCCGCTTGACGTGCTTCGATTCGAAGTCCTCCGGGGTCATGCCCAGCCGGGAGGCCATCGCGTTGATCTCGTCCTGGTTGACCCAGACGTAGCCCTCGGCGCCCGAGCAGCAGTCGCCGCACTGGGTGCACTGAAAACGCAGGCCACCGGAATACCAGACGTCTTTCCTGATGCCGGCCACATGTCACCTCGGATCGTCAGCTGATCTTCTGCACGGCTTCAACGACCGCGTCGACGTCGGCGTCGGTGTTGAACGGGCCAAAGCTCGCCCGCACGGTGCCACCCGCCTGCGTGCCCAGGTGGGCGTGGATGCAGGCGGCGCAATGGAAGCCGGATCGCACCTGCACGCCCGCCAGTTGCTCGAGCACCATCGCCGCCTCGGCGGGATCATAGCCCTGCACGGTGAAACTCACAATCGGCGCGGCGTCCACCGCCCCGCCGGTTGCGTCGGCAATCGGCCCATACACCCGCACGCCGGGGATCGCCCGCAGCCGCGCCGCGGTCGTGGCGGCCAGCGCGCGGCAGCGGCGGCCGATCGACGCGATCGACCCGGCGGCGAGCCATTCCGTCGCCGCCAGGAGCCCGGCGAGCGCCGGCAGATCGGGCGTGCCCGCCTCCATGCGATCGGCGAAGCGGTCCGGCATCGCCAGGCTGTCGCTCGTCGATCCGGTGCCGCCCTGCACGAGCGGATCGAGATCGATGCCGGGACGCACCCAGAGAATGCCCGCCCCGGTGGGGCCCAGGAGCCATTTGTGCGCGGGGGCGACGAGGATGTCGGCCGCGTGGTCGCCCACGGAGCAGGGGATCTGGCCGAGCGACTGGGCGGCGTCCAGGAGCAGGAGCCCGCCGCGTTCGTGCGAGATGGCGGCGATCTCGCGGGCATCCTGGATCGCGCCGGTCACGTTCGACACGTGCGAGCAGGTGACGAGCCGTGTCGCGGGCCGCCAGGCCCGCCGAATCGCGTCGGGATCGACCCGCCCCGCGCCGTCGCAGGGCACGATCGAGAGTTCGATCGTGCCGCGGTCCGCGAGCCACGTGAGCGGCCGCAGCGTGGCATTGTGATCGGCCGCCGTCGCCAGCACGTGGTCGCCCTGCCGGAGGAGCCCGTGGATCGCCATGTTGAGCCCGAGCGTCGCTCCCGCGGGAAACGCCACCCGCTCGGGATCGACGCCGCCGAGCAGGCCGGCCACGGCGGTCCGGCACCGTGCCCGGATCGTGTCCGCCGCGACCGCCTCGCGGTAGGCGGCCCGGCCGGCGGCGGCGCCGATCGCGCGGCCGGCCTGTGCCCACGCGGCGAAGACCGCGGGCGGCTTGGGCCACGAGGTGGCCGCGTTGTCGAGATACCGCCGGACGGGTGGGGAGCCGGTCACGGTCAGCCTCCGATCTGGTACATCGCGCGGGCCGGCCGTTCGAAGTCGGGCGTGCCGATGCCGTGGGCGGCCCGCTTGGCCCGCACGCAGTCGCGCAGCAGGCCGGCAATCTCTTCGTCCGCGCCGCCGCGGCGGAGGATGCGCCGCGCGTCCCATTCCGTCGTCGAGAACAGACAGTTGCGAAACTGCCCGTCGGCGGTGAGCCGCAGCCGGTCGCAGCGGTCGCAAAAGGGCTGCGTCACCGGGTCGATGAAGCCCACACCGACGGGCGGCCCGTTCGCGCCGGACCGGTCGTCGGCGGTGTCGTCGGCATAGCGGTAGTCGATCGCGGGCTGCCCATCATCGGTGCGGACCGCGGGCGCGAGCGGGCCCAGATGACGTGCGAGGATGTCGCGGACCTCGCGTCCCGAGAGCACCTGGCCGTCCGACCAGGAGGTTTCTCCATCCAGCGGCATGAACTCGATGAACCGCAAGTGGAAGCCTTCCCGCCGGCAGAACCGGGCCAGCGGCACGATCTCCTCTTCGGTGAGGCTGCGGATCGAGACCGCGTTGATCCGGATCGACCGGAAGCCGGCGGCCTTCGCCGCGGCGAGGCCGGCCAGCACGCGGTCGAGCCCCGGCCGGCGCGCGATCCGCTCGAAGACGTCCTCACGCAGGCTGTCGAGGCTGACGTTGATACGGTCGAGGCCCGCGCGGCGCAGCCCCGCCGCCTGCTCGGCGAGCAACAGTCCGTTGGTCGTGAGCGAAACCTCCTCGATTCCCGGCGTGGCCACGAGCAGCCGCACCAGTTCGTCGAGGCCGCGCCGCACGAGCGGCTCGCCTCCCGTGATCCGGATCGAGCGGATGCCGAGCGTGGCCGCCACGCGGGCCACGCGGGCGATCTCCTCGTAGCGGAGCAATTCCTCCCGCGGCTTGAACACCACGTCGAGCGGCATGCAGTAGGTGCAGCGAAGATTGCAGCGATCGGTCACGCTGACGCGCAGGTCGGTGTGCGCGCGGCCGAAACCGTCGACGAGCGACGCATCGGTCGCGGGCGGGCCGCCGTTGGCGTGGGTGCCGTCGATCACGATGACCCTCGCTTGGTGGCCGGCAGGCCGACGCTCTCGTCGCTGCGGGGCTGCACGGACGGATGCACGCCGGACTCGGGATGCACCCAATCACGGCCGCCGTCGGCACCTTCCTCGCACTTCCAGATCGGTGCCTCGGTCTTGATCCGCTCCATCAGCCATTCCGCCGCCGCGAAGGCCGCGCGGCGGTGCGGCGCACTCGTGGCGATGGCCACGCTCGTCTCGCCGACGGGCACCTCGCCCAGCCGGTGCACGATGGCGCACGCCGTGAGGCCGTGCAGCGCGACGGCCTCGTCCCGCAGGCGGGAGAGCACGGCGCGGGCGAGCGGCTCGTGGGCCTCGTAGATGAGCCGCCTCGTCACCAGGCCGGCCGTCATGCCCCGCGTCGTGCCGGTGAAGAGCACGTTCGCGCCGGCGGTGGCGTCGGCCACCCGGGCCAGCAGGCGGGGCGGATCGATCGGCTCATGGACCAGATCCACGGCGGGGCGGGGGAACGCGGCAGACAGCGTGTGGCCCGGGGCGGTCGGCGTCATCTCAGCCTCCGCTCACCGGGGGAATGACCGCGACGTCGGCACCGGCGGGCACCGGCGTGTCGTCGGCCACGTAGGCATCGCCGATCGCCACGGCGCTGCGGGCGAGAAGCGGTGCGAGCGCGGGCAATTCGGCGGCCAGCCTCGTGCGGAGCAGGGCGGCGTTCCCGCCGTCCCAGCGCAGGGTCAGCGAGCGGCGGCCCGCGGTCGCGGCCATGCCGGCGAACAGCCTGACGTGGAGCAGGGCCTCGGGGCCTGCGGCGGCGGTCGCGTGGGCATGGTGCGGATCGTGATCCATCGGTTCCGCTCTCCTCGGTCAGTTCTTCTC
>JBJTSM010000105.1:0-15658 GCA_046076685.1 Planctomycetia bacterium
AGAGTCCCTGGTAGGCCATGTTGTGGATCGTCATCACAGTCCGGGCATGCTGCACCGCGGCGGACTCGCCATACAGCAGCCTGTGGTAGGCCGGCACCAGCCCGGTCTGCCAGTCGTGGCAGTGGATGATGTCGAAGGGCCGCTCCTGCCGCACGGCCAACTCCATCACGGCCCGTGAGAAGAAGATGAACCGTTCGGAGTTGTCGGCGTAGTCCTCCGACCCGCCATAGAGGGAGGGTCGATCGAAGCAGTGGTCGTTGGCGACGAGCAGCACCTCCACGCGTGAGCCGGGCAGCGGGCACCGCAGGATCCGGGCATGCTCGTGCCGCGTGCCGATCGGCACGTCGAAGCCGATGCCGGTGGCCTCGATCGGCAACCCCTTGCCAAACGCCTCGCGGTGGGCGGGGATCACGAGCGTGACCTCGCACCCCTGGTGCACGAGCGCCTCGGGCAGGGCGCCGGCGACGTCGGCCAGCCCGCCGGTCTTGGCGAAGGGGGTCGCCTCACTGGCCACCTGCAGCACGCGCATGGGCGGGATTTATCCGGGGTTTTCTGCCGCGGCTCGTCCGGGAAGGTCCGAATCCATCATCTGCTATCCGTCATCTACTATATAGTTTGCAAAACCCCGCCATGTGTGCCCTCGTCAATCCCGCCGCGCTGTTCCGGTTTCGGCTCCCCTGCCGCAGGCGGAAGAAACTCTGGCCGCCCGCGGCCTGGGATCTCGACGAGTCCTGTCGGGTGGCGCCACTCGCCCCGGTGGCGAATGTGCCGAGTCTGCTGGATCTGTGGCTGGCCTGGAACGAGGAGGGGCTCGCCGTCCGCGCCGTGGCAAAGGGCGTGGGGACCACGCGGTGGTGCCAGCCGACCCGTCCGGAGGACAGCGACGGCCTGCATCTCTGGATCGCCACACGGCCCACCGGCGAAAGCCATCGGGCGGGGCGTTACTGCCGCCGCCTCGCCCTGTTGCCGACGGGCGGCGGCCGCAGTGCCGACCGGCCGGTGGCCGTGGCGGCGGTGATCCCGCGGACGAGCGAACTGCCCGCCGATCTCCCCATCGGTTCGGTGCCGATCGAGAGCCGGCTCACGGCCGACGGCTGGGCGATCGACGCCCAGATCACCGCGGCGGCGTTGCCCGGCTGGGATCCGCTGGAGATTTCCCGGCTCGGCTTCTTCGCCGCGGTCATCGACCGTCGACTCGGCCGCGTGCCCGCCTTCGGCCCGCCCGAATATCCCTGGGACGGCGATCCGACGACCTGGGCCGAACTCGAACTTCAATCCGCGGCGTGACGCTCGTAGCGGAACGTGCCGAGACGAAAGTCCGCCCGACCGGCGTAGCAGGGCGTGTCGAGCGGCGTCGGGTAGGTCTCGTCGCTCTTTTCCAGCCGCGTGTCGGCCGCCCGCACCAACGACAACTCCAGCACTGACGGCAGCGGAACGCCGCCGACGATCGAATACGGACGGTGGTTGTTGGCATGCACGTGCACCACGCGGTGGTCGGCCGTCAGTGCCCGTACCGCCCGCTCGACCAGATCGGCGAACGTCGGCTCCACCAGACGCTCCAGGAAGTGCACCTCGAGCACGATCTGCTTGAACTGCCGCAGGAACGTGTCGGGCAGCGCGGCCAGCACCTCCCACTCGCAGCCCTCGATGTCGCACTTGAGAATGAGGTCGTTTCGGCCGCGATGGCCGTTTTTCTCGACGAGGCCCGGCAGCGTCTCGAATTCGGCCGTGACCGTCGGCCCGAGGCCCTTTTTCTCCCAATGGAAGCGCGGGTGCGCGACGGGCAGCGAGTCGATCGTGTGGTCGTATTGAAAGACATCGATGCCCCGTTCCGCCATGGCCAGATCCCACGACACGTCGTCGCAGATGCCGATCGAGTAGGCGGCGGTGATGCCGGTGAAATCGTCGAGCATCACGTAGCCTCCGTCCAGTTCCTTGCCGAGGCGTATCCTGTCGAGGTCCGGCGCCCGCATCGGCTGCAGCCGCTCGAGGATGCCGAGCACCCGTCGCTGCACGTCGGGTGAATCGTCGTAGACGAACCAGTCCGTCGCCGTGACGCGCCGCGTGACGAACTCGGGCGTGGCCACGAGCTTGCGCACGAGCCCCTCGAAGTCGTCGCAGCCCTCGAGGAAGAGGCTCGTCTCGGCCGGGGTGTGCGGGTGCCTCCCCAGGATGTTCGCGAAGCACCAGACGACGTCCCCGGGCGTGATCTTTTTTCGTTGTTTGAATCCGAGCATGGTTTCTTTTTTTCCTGGTGCCTCCCTGCGCCGTCGCTTCCAATCCCGCACGGACGACTGGATCTTCCTGGCGAAACGGTATTGGAGGAACCACCGCTTCAGTGGGTTCGCCGCTTTCGGTGCCGGCGCCCCTGCCGGCACAGGCGACGACGCTTCCATGCTCGTCGCGGGCGGAGCCGCGGGTGTCGCCCCGAGCCGGGCGAGCCGCAGCCTCGCCACCCACGCCGCCGCCCACGCCTCGTCGGCCGACCCCCGTGCCCACTCCTCCGCCTGACCCATCCGCATGAACGCGTCGCAGAGTTCGTCGAACAGGCTCCTGCGGAGTTCGCCCAGGCGACGGTCGAAATCGGCCGCGGTTCGGCCTCCTGCTCCTGCCAACGGCTGCGGCGACTGCAACCGGCCGTCGAGTTCCTCGAACAGCTTCACGAACGGCTCGAGCACGTCGTCGCGACGGCCTGGCTCGATGGCGGCGGAGCCGGCGAGCCGACGCCGGCGTTCGACCTCGAGCTCCAGAAAAAAATCGGTGTCTTCCTTGGGCATCAGCCGCGGATGGATCGACGCGAGCACGGTGCGCATCCGTCCCACCCGCCGCATCCGCGCGAAAAAGCTCCGCGGCGTCATCGGATGCAGATGCCTGCCCTCGGCGTGCGCCAGGTACCGCAGCCGCAGCCCGCGGCCTGACAGCCGGTAGCCAAGTTCGATGTCCTCGAACGCCGCGTCGCGAAATGACTCGCTGAAGATCTGCTCGCAGTCGGCCGTCAGGGCTCGCTTCCAGGAGACGTTGGACGTGTAGAACTGCCCGAAGGACAACTCCTGACCGTCGACGATGTCGCCGAAGGCGAATTGCTGCCCGCCCGCGCCGACGATGTGGTCGGCAAACCACGCTGGCTCCATGTCGGGATGCCAGACGATCCTGCCGACGAAGGCATCTTCAGGATCCGGATGACGTCGATGGGCGTCGCGATGACGGGCCACGAGATCCGGCGCTGGGATGATGTCGTCGCCGGTGACGAGCACGACATCCCCCTCCGCGACCTCGAGTCCCCGATTCCTCGCGGCTCCCGGTCCGGGAGGGCCGTCGTTGTCGATCACGACCACCCGCAGACCACTTCCGGCCGCAGCCACGACGTCGCGAACCGACCGGCTGTCTCCGTGGTCGTTGACGAGCACGATCTCGAAGGAGTCGTCGGTCTGCCCGCGGTATCCCTCCAGCGTCTTGGCCAGCTCCACCGGTCGATCCTTCGTCGGGATGATCACCGAGAGGGGCCGCGTCGCGGACCGGTGCCGCCGCGCGATCACGTGTTGCCTCTCGCCCTGCCAGCCCTGCAGGGCGGACACGAGGCACCGCGCCGCATGGGCCCAGGTGAAGCGGCCATACACGTGCGTCCGCGCCACCGCCGCGGCCTCGTCGGCGGCGGCGGGAGCCGCGAGGTAGGAGCGGAGCGCCTCGACGAAGGCATCTTCGCGGACCTCACACCAAAAGGCACCGGGGCCGACGAGGTATTGATCGGTGTCGAGGCATGGTCCGACCGGGATCTCGTCGAAGGGCAGTGACAGGAAGCCGGCCGGCGGCGCGTACTCCATCGGCCCGCCGAAGGCCGGCATCATCACCGGCAGCCCCACCGCCATCGCGTCGATGATCTTCATGGCGTACCCCTCGCCACGAAACGGACAGAGCATCAGGTCCATCTCGCCGTAGAGGCGAATCAGGTCCTCCTTGCCGAGAAACTTCTCGTGCCACACCACCATGGGAAACGACGGATGCGCGGCGATCGACTCACGCAGCGTGCGGGAACCGGAGGAGGCTCCGTAGTCCTTGATGTGGATCTCGACCGGATCCTGTGGACCATACGCCTTCGCGAGCGCCCGGACGAGGATGTCGGTGCCGTAGCGATTGAGATCGTGCGAGTTGGTCACGACGAAGAGCCGGCGCACGCCGGCAACCCGCGGAGGCCGCGGCTGCGGAAAGAGCGACTCGATCTCGGGCGAATAGCCGGGCGGCACCACGGCACACCGGTCCGCCGGGACACCGATGTCGGTCAGACTCTCGCGGCAAAACGTGCTCATGGGCAGTTTGCGCACGCCGTTCATCGCGAGGTTTCGGCTCCACATGTCGAGCGGATGGATCTCGCCCCGGAACCGGTAATTGGTCACGAACAGCTCGGCGTTGATCTCGCCGGACACCTCCTGCATGAGGAACTGCGGCCAATAGTGGTTCAGCTTGACGTGATACGTCCGGCAGGGACGGGCGGCCATCAACGCGGGCAGCCGCGCGCGCAGCCGCGGCTCGAGCGTAGGGGAAAGCCCGCCGGTCCGCGGAATGCTCACGCGCTGGCCGATGTCGGCCAGCGCGACGGCCAGCTCGCCGGCCACCCAGGCCAGGGCGCTTGCCTGCGAGAGATCGATCGCCAGGTGAATCCCGTCGTCGCCGCGGCTCGTACCGCTCGATTCGACGATGTCTCGTGAGGTGGACATATGGTCGCCCGAGAACCAGCGCCGGTCCCGAAGCACACGTGCCGACGGCGCGGGATCGGGAGGGATAGGACAATCGAGCCGACTGGGCAAGATCACTTTTCAACGATCGGTCGCCCCCTCGCCGGACGGCGCATACCGTTCGACCACCACCCGCGCCGGCGGCAGGCTGTCGAGGAAAATCCGGCCATAGGGCTTGGTGAGCATCCGGGGATCCAGGATCACCACGGAGCCTCGATCCCGGCCGGTGCGGATCAGCCGCCCGAAGCCCTGCTTCAACTTCAGCACCGCCTCCGGCAGCTGGTATTCGGCGAACGCGTTGCCGCCGGCGGCCTTGATCGCCTCGATCCGCGCGGCCGTCAGCGGCCGATCGGGGACGGCGAACGGCAGCTTCGTGATGATGACGTTGACGAGCTGCTCGCCCGGCAGGTCGATGCCCTGCCAGAAGCCGTCGGTGCCCAGTAGCACGCTCCCCGGACCTTCCCGGAAATCCGCCAGCATCCGCGAACGGTTGAAGCCGTCGGCCTGGCTCACGAGCCGGAAGTTGCGGCTCGCACACCAGCCGGCGAGTGCCGCCGACGCCTTCGCCAGCGACGCGATGCTCGTGAACAGCACCATCGCCCTGCCGCCGCTCCGTTCGACGTAGCGCCGGATCATCATGACCACCGCCCGGTCATACGCCTCCCGCGCGGCTGGATCGGGCAGCCGATCGACCAGGATGAGCTCCGCCTGGCGGGCATAGTCGAAGGGGCTCCCCAGCCGCCGAGAGCGGGCCTCGGCCACACCCAGCCGGCGCTTGAGATACGCGTAGTCGGCAGCCGCCGCGGCGTCGCCATCGCCGGCGGCTTCCGGCGCGTCGTCCCCCCGCCGTCCCCCGCCCACCGCGAGCGTCGCGCTCGTCAGCACGACCGTGCCGACGCGATCGAAGAGTTCACGCTTGAGCATGCCACCCACGTCCACCGGCGCACTGGCCAGCACGAGCCGCTCCTGGCCGCGGCGGCTGCGGTGCGACTCCACCCACCAGACACAGCCCGGTTCGTTCTGGCCCAGCCACATGTCGAGGCTGCCGGCGAGTGCCGTAAGCCGGTCGGCCAACGACACGAAATCGTGCCGCTCGGCCTTGTCGGTGATCCCGTCGCCGGCGGCTCGCAGCTGCCGGCCGAGGCCCTGCAGCGCATCGCCAAGCGTGTCGGGGAGCAGGTGGGGAGTGGTGACCCGCCACGGCGACGGCCCACGGTCGATGAATTTGGCACGGATGGCGGCGAAGAAATCCTCCGCCGCCCGCCGGCACCGCACGACAGCCAGTTCCAGCTCCTCGAGGCCGTAGTGCACCACGAGTCCGCGATGGGTCCGCTCGTTGAAGAGCTTCGAGAGCACGCGATCGACGGCCGCGCTCGACAGCCCGACCCCCAGGTGGTCGCTCGCCACGCTCTCCACCATGTGGGCCTCGTCGCAGACGACGACGTCGTATTCGGGCAGCAGGCTCGCGCCGCCGCGGCGCAGGGCGAGGTCGGAGAAGAAGAGGGCGTGGTTGACGATCAGCACCTGCGCGTGGGCCATGCGGCGGCGGGCGGCGTAGTAGTGGCACCGCTTGTAGGTCGGGCACGCCCGGCCCATGCAGTTGCCGGCGTCGCTGGCCACCTCGTCCCAGACGGCATCGTGCGGCACGAACGGCAGATCGGCCAGCGAGCCGTCGGCCGTGTGCTTCGCCCAGCCGACAAGCGCCTCGAGCTGGGACACCTCCTCGTCCGCGGGGAACAGACTGCCAGACCGTTCCCTCGCCAACGCCAGCCGCCGCAGGCTGACGTAGTTGCGGCGGCCCTTCACGAGCACGGCGGAAAATTCCCGCGGCATGACGGCGGCGACGAGCGGGATGTCCTTCGTGACGAGCTGTTCCTGCAGCGCGATCGTGTGCGTGGAGATGACCACCCGGCGGGGCCGGCCGGACGCGGCGCGTTCACCGGCCGCCGGGTCATCCTCCCCTTCGGCATCGTCGTCGTGCCGGTCGGCCGCGTGCGGTGCGGGGGCCGTCTGCTCGACCTGGTCGGCCGTGGCCGCCAGCACGGCCGGCACGAGGTAGGCCAGGCTCTTTCCGGTGCCGGTGCCCGCCTCGATGATCGCGTGCTGCCGGCTCGCGATGGCCTCGGCGACGAGGTTGGCCATCGCCATCTGCTGCGGCCGCGACTCCCAGCCTTCGAGCCGTGCAGCAAGCCGGCCGGTGGGCGACAGCAGTTCGTCGGGAGTCGTCATGCGGGCAATGTACCCGACAACCCGGCCGTCCCCGGCCCGGCGCACTGCGAAGACGTCCGCCGATGGATTTCCCGGGGGCGGGAAGTACAAATAGGCGTTCGTACCGTCCCTTTCCGAGGATTTTCCGTGGCAGCTTCGCAGGGTTCGCACAAGGCGTGGGGTGGCGTGTTTCGCGAGCCGACCGACAAGCGGGTCGAGGCCTTCTCCGAGAGCGTGTCGTTCGACCGGCGGCTGGCCGACGACGATATCGACGGCTCCATCGCCCACGCCCGGATGCTGGCGGCCTGCGGCCTCCTGACCGCGACCGAGGCCGACGCGATCGCACAGGCGCTCGAAGCGATTCGCCTCGAGATCGCCCACGGGAAGTTCGAGTTCACGGCCTCGAAGGAGGACATCCACCTCCACATCGAGGCGGCCCTCACCGCGCGGCTCGGCGACACCGGCCGCAAGCTGCACACCGCGCGGAGCCGCAACGACCAGGTGGCCACCGACCTGCGGCTCTATTGCCGCCGCGCGATCGACCGCATCGACGGCGGGCTCCTGGAACTCCAGCGGGCCTTCCTCGGGCTCGCGGTTCGCGAACAGGGCCTGATCATCCCCGGCTACACCCACATGCGTCGGGCACAGCCCGTGCTGGCCTCCCACCAGCTGCTGGCCTGGTGCGAGAAATTCGCCCGCGACCGCGACCGGCTCGCCGACTGCCGCCGGCGCACCAACGTGCTGCCGCTCGGATCGGGCGCGCTTGCGGGCACGACCCTGCCGATCGACCGCGACCACGTCCAGCAGTCACTCGGCTTCGCCGCCGTCGCCGCCAACAGTCTCGACGGCGCGAGCGACCGCGACTTCGTCTGCGAACTGGCCTTCGTGATCGCGCTTTCCGGCGTGCATCTCTCGCAGTGGGCGGAGGAGTGGATCCTCTACAGCACCCAGGAGTTCGGGTTCCTCCGGCTGCCGGAGGGATTCTGCACCGGCAGCTCGATCATGCCGCAGAAGATCAACCCCGACGTGCTCGAGCTCGTCCGCGGCAAGTCGGCGCGGGCGATCGGCAACCTGCAGGCGCTGCTCGTGCTGCTGAAGGGCCTGCCGACCGCCTACAACCGCGACCTGCAGGAGGACAAGGAGGCGATCTTCGATTCGATCGACACGCTCGAGGCGGTGCTCGGCGTGGCCGCGCCGCTCGTGGCGGGCACGTCGTTCGACCGCGACCGCGTGGCCGCCTCGATCGAACGCGGCCACCTCGACGCGACGAGCCTGATGGAGGCGCTGATCGCGGCCGGCGTGCCCCAGCGGACGGCCCACGAACTCGTCGGCACGTTCGTCAGGCGGGCGATGACCCGCGGGGTGGCGTTGGCGGAGCTTGCCGATCAGGAGTTTTTGCAGGATTACGCCGGCTGGAACGCCTCGCTCCGCGGCGCACTTGGGGCATCCAGGGCGGTTGAACGGATGGTGAGTTTCGGCTCGACCGCGCCGGCGCAGGTTGCCGACCAGATAGCAGCGTGGGAGCGTCGCCTCGGGGAAGAGGCGGGAGCCGCCGCCCGCGCCTGATGCGGGGGGCAATCGTGCAGTTCGTTCCACACGCCGGCCCGGCGCGGCGGCCGCAGATCGTCCCTTGGCTGCTGGCTCTCGCGCTGTTCGGCGGGGCGGGAGCGCGGGCCGACGATGGTGCGGCGGCCTCGCCGGATCCGCTGGCGCAGGCGGTACTCGACTCGCTGGCCTTTCCGCCGCGGACGGCGCCGGAGGACCTGCTCGATGCCGCGATCCGCGCCACCGACGTCGAGGCCTACGACGTCGCCAGCCGCTATTTCGCGCGGCTCGTGGAGCAACTTTAAAAAGCGTGCGACGGCCGGCCCGACCTGCTCGCGGATCTCGGCGACGCCGCCGACCCGGGCAGCCTGCGGAAGCTCGAACGCGTGCTCGGCGAACGCGACGAGAACGTGCGGCCGACCGTGCAGGCGATCCGCGAGATGGCGCGAGCACGTAGACGCGATCCTGAACGCCTGCGGCGTGCAGGCGACGAACTCGCCAGCGCGAAGACCGCCGTGCGGACCGCCGCCTTCGAGCGACTGGCCCGCACGGGCGTCGACGCCCTGCCCGTGCTCGTCGAGGTGCTGCAGGGCGAAGACCCGGCCGGCCGGCGGGCCCGCCAACTCGCCCGCGATCTCGTCCGCAGGCTGGGGGACGAAGCCAGGCAGCCGTTGCTGGCATGGCTGGGGTCGGACGACGTCGCACACTGGCCCGGCGTCATCGAGGCGCTGGCCGCGGCCGGCGCCGACGGCGACATTCCCGAGGTCCCCGTGCATCTGCTCGCCCCGGCACTCGTGCCCGACGTGCCGCCGGCCGCCCGCGACCGCGCGGGCCGTCTGCTGCAGAACCTCGCCGAACGCGGACTGCTCCCGGGTGGGTTCAGCGCCGCCGGCGCCGCGCTGCCGGGCACGGGCACGGCGACGGCGCTCGTCTCCCGACAACTCGACCGCGTGCTCTCGATCGCCGGCCTGCCTGCGCCGGACCACCTGCTCATGGAGCCGGTGCTCGATCCCCTGTCGGCCGCCGCTGCCGGCGGCAAGACGGTGGAGCGGTTCGTCTGGAATCCGGAGTCGCGCCGGCTCGAACGGCTGAACCTGTCGCCGCGAGCGGCGCGGGCGCAGGAGGCGATGCACCTGGCCCGCGACCTGGCGGCCCTGGGCGCGACCGATCCCGACGCCATCCGCCTCGTGCTGCTCGCACGGCTCGAGTCACTGCTCGCATTCGCCGGCGATCCGCTCACGGCGCTCGACCGCGTGCCCCCCGGGCAGCTTCAGGCGGCGGTTACGGGGCCCGAAGGATTCGACTACGACGCCGCGGCCGACGTGCTCGAAATGGCCGCCTCGCGGGGGATGTTCCCGGCCGCCGCCGCGGCGGCTCGCGCGATCGGCGCAGCCCATGCGGCGACGGAGGAAGCCAAGCCGGCCGCGAGCGGCGACGCGCCCGGGGCCGGGCCGCTGCCTCAGGCGGCACGCAGGGCGCTGCTGCGGGCGCTGAACGTGGCCGATGCGGCACTGCAGTTCGAGGCCGCGCAGGCGTTGGCGCTGGGCGGTGGCGATCCGCCCTACCCCGGCTCGAGCCGTGTGGCGGAGATCCTGCTGCAGGCCGCCACCAGCACCGGCCAAGAGATCGCCGTGGTGGCGCACCACGACGCCGCCGTCCGCGAAACGCTGGCCACGAACCTGTCGCGGTTCGGCTACCGCGTGGAACAGGTCGCCACGGGACGGGAAGCGATCCTCGCCGCGCGGGCCAGCATCGACACGGTGCTCGTGCTCGTCGGCGCCCGCACGGTCCGTCCCACGGCGTTTGAGACGGTGCAGTTCATCCAGCGGCAGGCGGTGGGCGACGTGCCCCCGGTGCTCGTGATCGTCGACCCGCTCGACGACGATGCCCGGGGCAAGTTCCTCACGCAGCTGCTGCTCAAGTTTTCCGATCTCGAGTGCGTGGGGATCGTCGACCGGCTCGACAGCCTCTTCCTGCCGCGGATCGATCCGGCCGACGGCAGGGTGCTGGGACCGCCGCGGTTTCCCGACCACCTCGCGCAGGTTGCCGGACCGGAGGCCGTCGCCCCCGCCGCCCGACAGGCCCGTGCCACGCAGCGACGGGCGCGGGCCGGCCGGGCGCTCGCGCTGCTCGCCGATCTGGGCCGCCGGGGCTGGGATGTCTCGGCCGCCGAAACGACCGCGCGGCTGGCCCTCATGCAGCGGCCGCAGCCGGGAAGCCCCGCCGATCTGTTCGCCCCCGCCGCCGATCTGCTGGCGACGATCGGCTCCAGCCGGGCACAGCAGGCACTGCTCGGCGAAACCGACCGGCCGGATCTGCCCCCCGAGTCCCGAAAGCTGGCGCTTGCGGGCTTCGCGGAGAGCGTGGACCGCTACGGCGTGCTGCTGGAATGCCAGCCCCTGCGGGCCGCCTACGGACGGTACAATCGATCGGCGTCCGAAGCCGACCGGGCCATGGCCGGTGCGGTCCTCGACGCCATCGAAACGCCCTCCAGAAAGGCTCGCCACGTCTCCGCCGATGCTGCGCACCCCAGGCCAACACGGTGACGAGACCGCCTCCCCGATCAAGGGCCTGATCGGGTCGGGCCCGGCGATGATGGAGGTCTACGCGATGACGCGGCGGGTGGCTGCGTCCAACGCCTCGGTGCTGCTCGTCGGCGAGACGGGCACCGGCAAGGAGCTCGTCGCCAAGGCGATCCACCAGCTCTCGCCCCGGGGGAGCGGCCCCTTCGTCCGCGTCAACTGCGGAGCCCTCTCCGAGAGCCTGCTCGAAAGCGAGCTCTTCGGCCACGTCCGCGGCTCGTTCACGGGCGCCATCGCCAACCGCACCGGACGGTTCGAGGCCGCCCACACCGGCACGATCTTTCTCGACGAGATCAACTCCACCACGCCGAAGCTGCAGGTGAAGCTGCTGCGGGTCCTGCAGGAGCGGGAATTCGAGCGGGTGGGCGACACCGAGACGATCCGCGTGGACACCCGCGTGATCGCGGCGAGCAACCGCGAACTGCTCGACGAGGTGGCGAAGGAGAACTTCCGCGAGGACCTCTACTACCGGCTCAACGTGGTGCCGATCTACCTGCCCCCGCTGCGGGCCCGCCGCGAGGACATCCCCCTGCTCGTGAGCCACTTCCTCGAGATCTACAACGAGGCCAACGACCGCTACGTCGTGCACATCCAGAAGGAGGCCGCCGCGGCGCTCGCCAGGTATCACTGGCCGGGCAATGTCCGCGAGCTCCAGAACGTGGTCGAGCGATGCGTGGTGATGGCGGTCGGCGACGAGCTGACGCTCGACCTCCTGCCGCCGGCGATGCGCGGCGACCGGCCGCCCGTCTCGCTGCCCGGCCGGGGCGGCGATCTCGACAGCCTCGCGCGGGAACTCGTGGAACAGGGGATGGCCACGGCCGGTCCCGCCGACGAAAACCTCTTCGACCGCGTCGTCAGCCGCGTCGAGCGCGAGCTGATCGCCCAGATGCTGGCCGACTGCAACGGCGTGCAGCTCAAGGCCGCCGCCCGCCTGGGCATCAACCGCAACACGCTCCGCAAGAAGCTCCAGGAACACGGCTTGGAAGAGCCGGAGTGAGAGCAGGCCCTCCGGGCCTGGCGCCGTGGGCGATTCAACCAGATCCCGTCGCTCGCGCTCAGGGCTGCTATGGGAACGGGAGTCCGTCGCATAAAAGCCCCCGGCGCCGTGACGCGTTCATAAAAGCCCCCGGCGCAAGCCGGGGGATGCGCAGCGGCTTCACGCCACGATCAACCCGTCTTCGGCCATGTCGCGGGCGTGGTAGCTCGACCGCACCAGCGGACCGGAGGCCACGCGTTTGAACCCCATGCCACGGGCGAGCCGGCCGAGCTCGTCGAACTCCTCCGGCGGCACGTACCGCTCGACCGGCAGCGAATCGAGCGTCGGCTGCAGGTACTGGCCGAGCGTGAGGAAATCGACGCCATGGTCGAGCAGGTCGGCAAAGACGTCGAGCAGTTCGTCGCGGGTCTCGCCCAGGCCCAGCATGAGGCCGCTCTTGGTCTTCACCTCCGGCACGCACCGCTTCGCGGCGGCGAGCAGCTCGAGGGTCCATGGGTAGTGGCTCTTGCGACCGCGGACGGTGCGGTAGAGGCGGGGCACCGTCTCCGTGTTGTGGTTGAAGACCTCGGGCCGCGCCTGCATGAGCCGCTCGAGCGCCCCCTCCTTGCCGAGAAAGTCGGGCACGAGCACCTCGATGGTGGCACCGGTCGCGGCCCGAACCGCCGCCACCGTCCGGCGGAAATGCTCCGCACCGCCGTCGGGAAGATCGTCACGGGTCACGCTCGTGATCACGACGTGCCGCAGGCCCAGCCGCTGCGCCGCCTCGGCCACCCGCTCGGGCTCGTCCAACTCGAGCGCCTCGGTCTTGCCCTTCGGCACCGAGCAGAAGCCGCAGGGCCGCGTGCACACGTTGCCGAGAATCATGAACGTCGCCGTGCGGGTAGACCAGCACTCCAGCCTGTTGGGGCACTTCGCCGACGAGCAGACCGTCTCGAGCCCCAGTTCGGCGATCAGGTGCGCCGTTTCACCGTGGCCGCCGCCCGGCTCCAGGTTCCGCCGCAGCCACGGGGGCAGGCGGCGGGCGGGCACGACGGCCGCCGGTGCCTCCCCGGCGCAGCCGCTCTTGAGTCCCGCCGCGTCGTCGACGGTGATGATCGGGAGTGATCCGGGAAGCGACATGGTATTATCCGACACTTTTCCGGCGATCCGCGGAGGCGGAACCGGTCTCTTGAATCGGGAAGGGAAAGCCTGACTGAATGTGCGAACGGGGAAACTCGAAGGCATCGACGAGATGCTCGACGAGTGCGGCCCGGGCGTCCTGCAGCCGCACCCGGCGTTGCACGTCGGCCTCGACCGACCCCATCGTATGCGTTCCTGCCCCGGCGGCGACAGGCACGCTCCTGATCCGGCGGTGAAGCTCGAGTGGCGGGTGGATGTTGAGAAACCCGCCGTGCCAGACCACACCCCGCCGCACGGCGACGCCGATGGCGGCGAGCAGGCCCGTCCGTCCAAAAATCCCGTGCATCCGCGAGTCGCGGGCCGCTCCGCACCGCAGCCCCCGGATGGCTCCCTCGAGCCCCGCCTCCAGCCGCTCGACGTAGGACCCCACGGCGTGGCGGCCGAGCCCCAGATCCGCGAGCGAGGCGAACAGGCCGACGCCGATCTGCCCGGGGCCGTGCAGCACCGCTCCGCCGCCCCGGCCGACGAACCGCACCTCCAGTCCGCGCGAACGCAACTCGTCGTCCCCGACCGCGACATCGGCCCGCGAGCCGAGCCGGCCGATCGTGATCGACGGCGCAAGATCATGGATCACCAGCGTCGGCGGCCGACCATCCGGCTCCGACACCTCCCAGGCCAGGCGTTCGGCCATCGAGGCATAGGCATCCAGACCGATGGTGCCGGCCAGCCAGACGGCGACCGGCGGACGCGACGACCGGCCTGCGACGCGCGGATGCATGATGGTCGCCCGCCTCACTTCGCCAGGGCCGCATGGAGGGCGTCCCACGGCAGCGCCGCCCAGGGTAGGGCTTCGGGCAGCCGGCACACTGTCGGCCCGGTCGCGCCGCCCGCCGAGAGCCCGGCCTCGGCCTGCTCGATCGATCGATCCACGGCATTCGACAGCCGGTCGAGCCAGGCCGGCACCTCCACGCCCGAGCCGCCGGACGTGCCCAGGAACGTCATCGCGGATTCCTCGAGACGCCCGCCGGCACCGGCGGGACTACCGGTGAAGAGCTCCCGCACCGCGGGGTCGACGAGGGCTTCGAGTTCATCCTGCTCCAGCGCGAACGTGAACGGTCGCCGCACGCGGTCGGACACGCTCGCCAGCCGCACGCCCCAGTGTTTTTCCCGCTGCGCGAGCCGCTCCACCAGGCTGGCGGCCGTCTCCCGTGTCTCGTCCTGCATGCGTTCACGCCAGGCCCGCGCCGCCTCGCCGGCGGCCCGCCGGGCGAGCACGCGGTGCGCCATGTCCACCGGCCGCAGGGTCCACGCGATCCGCTCGTACTCCGCCTTGATCCGCAGGAAATCGAGCAGCACGTGCAGGCACTCACCGCGATCCGACTGCGTCGTCGTGGAGTTCCAATCGCGATACTCCGCGTGATTCTCCGCCACGCCCTCGAGCACCAGCCGCAGGCGGGCCGCCGCCTGCTTGATGGGCAGGGCGCCGCTGGCCAGATCCTCGAGCAGCCGGCGCGGACGGCGCTGGGCAGCCGGTGCCTCCTCCGGCTCGACGTCGTCGGGCTCGGCTGCGGCGCGATCCTGAAGCTGCTCGAGGTAATTCCGCACACCACCGCGCAGGATGCCCCGCAGCGACGGCGGCGAGAGCAGTTGCTGCGTGAAGAGCCCGCTGCCGTACCGCTCGACGAACTCCTGGATCACGGCGAACGCCCGGTCATCACGCACGCGCTCCAGCACCGACAGCCGCAGCTGCCGGGCGTGCGCCGTCCACGTGTCGAGCAGGCGGGGAACGAGCAGCGAGAGACCGTCGAGAATCCGTTGCGTGACCACGGCCGGCGGCGGCGCCGGCACGCCCAGCTCGACCAACGACGCCGTCTCCACGATCCGCTCCACAAGCGACTTGGCCGCCGCCTCGAACACCCTGTCGAATTCGCTCACGCTGGCGGCGCCGCGCGGCCGCCGGCTTTCGAGCGACTTGGCGAGCTGCACGAGATCGGCCGTCTCGGCCACGAGGCCCAGCCTCGGCAGGCACGCCGCCAACCGTGTCAGGAGCCGCTCCCGGCTGCGGGCCAGCACGATCCGCTGTGGAACGCCACCCCGCGAGAGCGGCACGTAGAGCACCAGCCGGCCGACGAGCCGCCCCCGCACGAGCGCCAGCTCCTCCCGGGCGGATGCCGCATCTCCGGCGAGCACCGCCGCGAACAGCCTGCCGATCGACGCCTTGCCGCCAGGCCGGCGCCGGCCCGGCACGCGACGGCCGCCGTGCAGGCGGGCCGACAGGAGCCAGAGCGTTTCGCTCGCCTGCACAGCGGCCTCGATCATCTGCTCGGCCGCGGCGTCGCGGTGCCAGCGGAGCTTGTCGAAGTCGGTGGGTGACATGCCCGGAGGCGGCGTCGCGTCGCGGGCGACCACCGTGGCGGCCGCCCGCACAAGCGCGCGACGCAGGCGGCGCAACGCATGCCGCCATCCCGCCACCGAAT
>JBJTSM010000106.1:0-5047 GCA_046076685.1 Planctomycetia bacterium
AGAATTGGGGAACGCCCTCTCCTACGAGAAGTTAGCGGCCCCACCCCCGATCCCACAAAAAATTTTTCGCCCGTGGAAATTGAGCCGCAAAGTGCGGCGAAACGGGGCGGTGGACCCCATCGCCCAGAAGCCCCTCGCGGCAGCGAGGGGATGACACCCGCCATCACCATCCGGGCGTTGCTTCAGAGGGGGCGGTGGACTCCCGCGCGGATGGCAATGGATCGCGTCATCCCCCGGCTTCCGCCGGCGGCTTTTGGGGAAGGGGTCGCACGCCAAATGTCGGCGCACGCCGCCGGGCGGCTGGACAATTCGTACACCGGTCATGTACAGTAGTCTCATGAAGATCACGGCGTCTGCGTTCAAGGCCCGGTGCCTGCGACTGCTCGATCAGGTCAGTCGCACCGGGGAGGAACTCGTCATTCTGAAACGGGGGCGGCCGGTGGCCCGGGTCGTGCCCGCTCGCGACGAGAAGCCATGGCTTGCCCTCCGCGGCAGGGGCGAATTCACCGGCGATCCGTTTGCCGCCGTCGTCACCGAGTCCGACATCGAAGCCCTCCGCTGATCCCGCGTTGCCCCTGCGATGACAAAGCCTCCCCTCCTCGACACGCACGTCTGGGTCTGGTGGATGCTCGGGGATTCCCGGCTTTCGGCCCGCGAGCGGAAGACCCTGGACGACCTCCCCAGCGGCAGTCGGCCCGGGCTTTGCGACATCAGTCTTTGGGAGGTGGCGCTGCTCGTGCAGCTGGGCCGACTGCGGCTCGACGACGACCTCGAGGATTGGCTCCGGATCGCGGCCTCGCCCGCCGCGGTCGAAATGCTTCCCATCACCCCGGGCGTGGTCACGGAAATGAACCGCCTGCCCGCCACGTTTCACCAGGATCCCGCTGATCGGCTGATCGTCGCCACCGCCCGGGCGGCGGGTTTTCCTCTCGCCACGCATGATGCCCGCATCCGCAGATCGAGGCTCACGCCGGTCTGGTCCGCGTGACCGCGGCTGCCGCCCCCGGGCCATCCGGCTCGGCCGCATCAGCGGTATTCCGCCCGACCCCAGGTGGCGGACCTTTCCCACGTATAGATCCGCGGAGGCTCTTCGGGGTTACGGACCTCGAGGATCTGCGTCCGCCAGAGCCGTCCGCCCTCGTCGCTGTAGAGCAGCTGCCACGAGGCGGCAAGGTTGTCGCCGGGCTGGGGCGGGTCGGACTCGCAGTTGAGCAGCCGCCAGGGGATCGCATATTCCATCGTGTAGCCCTTGCCGTCGGCCGCGCGGGCGTAGCCGCCGCGGAAGCCGCTGGGGTTGGGCTCGAGGTCGCCGGTCAGCATGCCGTGGCGGATCGTCAGGCAGGGCGTGGCGGTGGCCGCGTGAAACCACATCGTGAGGTGCGCGAGCCGCGGATTCAGCGAGGCCTCCCTCTCATCGGCTGTGGGCTCGATGTTGCGCATCCGATAGTAGTTGGCGGCGCTCGCGTTCACGGGCCAGCCGAGCCTGCGGTCGGTCGAGAGCCGCACCTGCACCGCGCCGCCCCGCCAGCCGTCGTCGGCGTCGAGATTGGGATCGACGGTGCTCGCGAGCGGATGCGGATCACCGACGCGGGCGGCGATATACAGATGCGTGTCGTCATACATCATCCGGCCGTCCATCCACTCGGCGGCGGCGGGATCGAGGCCGAGCGACGCGGTCACGCCGGGGGCCGAGTCCCACTCGTCGAGCCGGCCGTCGATCGTGATCAGCCCCGCCGGCCGGGTCATCACGATCGCCTCGGCCTGCGGCCGGCCGAACTGCTGCGTCACCTGCGCGGCGATCGCCTCGGGGCTCGTGCCGCCCACGCGATGCTCGATGCCCTTGTCGGTCGGCAGCCGCCGCACGAACCGGTCTTCCTGGTAGGGGAGTTCGCGCGGTGCGTCGGGCGACCGCGCGGAAAACCGTGCCGCCTGTCCGGCCTCGAGCCGCTTGGGAAACCGGCCGCCGGCGTCGCCCTGCAGGGCCGCCGCCATCACGGCGCCGTCGTAGACCTGCACGTCGGTGACGAAATCCGGCCCCACCTTCACGGCAAACTCCGTGCCCAGGTCGAGCACCTCGGTCGAGGGCGTGCCGAGCCGGAAGCCGCGCATCCCCTTCGGCATCCGCACCACGGCCGAGCCGCCGTGCAGCACGGCCGTCATGTCGTCGATGAGTTCGAGTTCGCCGGGGCCTTCGAGCAGGATCTCCACGCCGTTGCGAAGCGTGAGTTCGAGACCGCCGCCGAGGATGCCGATGCGTCCGGCCTCGATCGCCATGCCCGGCGTGATCGCCCGGGCCGGGGTGACCGCGGCCACGAACCGGCAGTTCGTCACGCGGGCGAGCGGTGCGGCGGCACGGTCGGGCAAGGGGCCTTCGTCGTCGGCGGTCGTCGCGGCCACTTCGGCCGGCCGCGCGGGCTCGGGGGCGACCTGCGGCGGCACGGGCGGCTGCGCCGGCCGGAACACCGCGACGGCCACGGCGGCCGCGGCGCCCGAGAGGATCGCGCCTGCCAGGAAGGTGGCGATCCAGCGACTGCGGGAGGCTTGCCGTGGGCCGCCGGCAGCCGGGACGTCGGCCGGCGGCATGGCGTGGTTGGCGACGGAGGCGTAGTCCCAGTGGAGGGCCGCGTGGAGCGACGTGAACTCGCGATAGGCCCGCCGCGCGTCGGGGCTCGCCGCGAGAAGGTCGTGCAGCTGCCGCGCGTCGTCGGCGGTGGCGAGGCCGTCGGCGAAACGGTTGAAGAGATCTTCCCAGGACGGGTCCCAAGCAGAGTCTCGGGCAGGATCCCGGGCTGGGGGCCGAGATGCGTCGTGGCTGTTCTTCATCCAAACGCCTCCTCGGCGAGGGTCTTGCGGATGCAGTCGAGCAGCGTGTGGCGGATTCGCCGCAGCCGCTCCGACAGGGCCTTGGGGGTGGTGTTGGTCGCGCCGGCGAGAGCGTTCACGCTGGCGGCGGGCTCGTAGCGCCGGCAGACGAGTTCCCGTTGGCGGGCGGGGAGTTTCTGGAGGCAGTCGGCCAGGGCCATGCGGCGGGCCTCGAAGAGGGGCTCTTCGTAGGCGGCCTCGTCGGCCATAATCTTGGCGAGCCCGTCGTTCACGATGAGCCGGTCTTCCTGCCGCTTGAGCCGCTGGAGGTGGGCGAGCGCCTGCCACTGGGCAAACCGCATGGCCCACGGCAGGAAGGGCCGCGAGTCGTCGAATTCGGCGGCCTTCTGCCAGAGCACGAGGTTGGTCTCCTGGAGCACGTCATCGGCTTCCGCGGCCTGCCAGATGATGGAAAGCAGGAAGGCGTGCAGCTGCCGCTGGCAGCGGGTGATCTCGGCGACAAACGTGGCGGAAGGGGCCATGGTGGGATTCTCTCTACCTATACTTAACGGCCCCCCGGCCGATCCCACGCCCGGCGATTTTTTTCGGGAAAAACGCCGGAAATCCGCGGGGTATTGGGGGGAGCGCAGGCGGGCGCGTCCATGAAAAGGGGACTGGCTCGTTTTGCGTAGCAAAAGGTGCCTGTCCCCTTTTCTGTATCCGGAAGCGAGCGGATGCCGCCGGCCTACTTCGCTCCACTCTTCGCGGTCGAAAGCTCGAAATCAAACGTGTTCTTCACCCCGCGCTTCACCTCGGCCGTGAGCGGGCTGGTGTCGGGCGACCGGTAGACCTCGGGGATGTCTTTCCGCTCAGGTGCGGGCTTTGGCCGCGTGAGCGGCGATGGCGGAGCCGCGTCCGGTCCGCTGCCAGGCACGAACGGCTCGATCGCGACCCGAAACGATCCGAAGTAGGCGCCGTCGCCGGGCTTCAGCGTGGTGAGTGTGAATCGGCCCGCCGCGTCGGTGCGGCCCACCGCCCCGGGGTTTTTTTGCGCGACGAACGCCACCATGGCGTCGGGCACCGGCTCGCCCTGCCACGTCACCGTGCCCGACACCTTCGCCATCGTGGCGGGGCCACAGCCGATCACCCCCATCAGGATGAGGCCGCAGGCGGCGGTCCGGAAAAATTCCTGCGTGCGGTGCGGTGTGATCATGGATCCACCGCCTTCGTCTGGCCGGAGTCGCGGATCGCGAGCAGACGGTAGAGCGTGTTGTCAATCGAGCCATCGACCCACCGCACAGCCCCGTCGGCATAGACGAACTGGGCGCCCACGGCGTGGGCGGAGCGGAACGGGGTCGAGTTATCGTCGCTCGTCGCTCCGTTGGCAGTCCAACTCGTAAAGGGCTGGTCGCATCTCGTCGAGCCAACGTGCCTGGTCTGCCGGATCCTCGCCATATTGTAAAAATAGGGTGGGCTCATATATGTGTAGCCCCCGCTCGCCCACCCGAGGGCCCCGGCGGCGCGGCACTGGTTTTGCTGGGTGCCGTCGAATCCCCAGGCCGATTGCTCGCCGATCATCAACGTCTTCGACAGGCCGTCGGTGATTCTCTTGGGATCGCAGCCCTCCAGCTTGCAATCGTTGTATGACCAACTTGCGGCCCCATTTCCATAGTAAAAAAGTGTGGTTTGCGGGGGATGCAGGACGCCGTTGTTGCAATTCCCGGCGTAACCTGCGTTGTCGGGACAGCGGTCAGGGCTCGTGCGAAATACCGTGTCGCTCGCCCCGGCCACCGCAGCGTAACTCGGGGAGAGCACCTTGGTACCGTATTCGTCCGTCAGTAACGGCATAGGGTTCGACGGACAGACGAGCACCGTCGACCGCATGCTTTTCATCTGTGCGGAGGCGGATCCTTGTCTTCCCAATTGACTCCATCCCGACGTGCCGGTGAGATAGGTGCTCCATTGGGGAAGCCTCGTGCTGTCGTAGACCCTCTGCTCCTCGATGCCGGGCAGGATCATGACGATCCACGAGTAGTCGTAAAAACCGCCCACGGCCCCCGGCGGAAACGTCCGCCGCTGTTCGAGGAAGGTGTGGCAGGCGAGACCGAGCTGCTTGAGGTTGTTGCCGCACTGGCTCCGCCGCGCCGCCTCGCGGGCCGCCTGCACGGCCGGCAGGAGCAGGCCGACGAGCGTGCCGATGATCGCGATCACGACCAGCAGCTCGACTAGGGTAAAAGCGGCGGTT
>JBJTSM010000107.1:0-4301 GCA_046076685.1 Planctomycetia bacterium
AGTCGGCCGGGGGGACGCCGTAGCCGACCGGCCGTCGGCCGTGGTAGCTTCGGGCGGAGCGATCGCGGAAGGAGAACAAGCAAGGAGATCAAGGTTGACCCACGATGCCAGACTTCCGCCGCGTGATCGGTTCGAAGGCTATTACTCCACCCCCCGGCCGCCCTGGGACATCGGGCGGCCCCAGCGGCCGTTCGTCGAGGCTGCGGAGCGGATCGGGAGCAGGGTGATCGACGTCGGCTGCGGCACCGGCGACCTGGCCCTGTGGCTGGCCGAGCGTGGCCGCGCCGTCACGGGCGTCGATTTTCTCGAGCGGCCGATCGAGGCGGCGCGGCGAAAGGCGGCCGGTCGCGGGATTGCGGCCAACTTCCTGCAGATGGATGCGGTCGACATCGGGGAGATCCCCGAACGTTTCGACGCGGCGACCGACTGCGGACTCTTTCATACGTTCGACGACACGGGCCGGAGGGCCTACGTGGCGGCGCTTGCCAAGCTGCTCGAGCCGGGGGCGCGGCTCTTTCTGCTCTGTTTTTCGGACGCCGAGCCGGGCGAGCACGGGCCGCGGCGGGTCAGCGAACGCGAGCTTCGCGAGGCGTTCGCCGCCGGTTGGCAGGTCGAGACGCTCGAACCGGCCCGGTTCGAGGTCGTGCCGGGCATTCCCGGCGCGGAATTCGGGCCGGGGGGAGCCCAGGCCTGGTTCGCCGTCATCCGCCGTGTCTGAGCGGCTCGATCAACCTGGCTGTGTCCCCGATCTGTCGCTTGCAAAGCCGCAAGCCGGTGGTTTCGCCGCCGGGCCGGTGGCCCGGCGACCGACGAGATTCGTAGAATCGGGTGAGACGTGAAGGCGCGTCCAACGAAACGAACACTTTGAGCAGGAGAATCGATCATGACACGGGCAAAGAAATGGTTCGCGGCGGTGGTGGTCGTGGCCGGGGGGCTGGCCGCGCACCAGGCGCCGGCGCAGCAGTTGGCATCACCGCAAGTGGTGCGGCCGGTGCCGGCGCAGGTCCGCACGGTGCAGCCGACCCGTTCCTATCGCAGCTACTCCGTGAATCCGGCCCGCGGCGACGTCCGCCGCGACGGACCGCACAGTGGCGAAGCCACGTGGCGGCATGCGGGGGCCAAGCCGGCGGGGCACTACTCCACCGGGCGTTGAACTGGCGGAAACGAGGCCCGTGAAGTTGAGGGGCCCGGTGCGACGAATCGCACCGGGCCCTCGGTGTTTCTGCACGGTACACGACAACGGACGGTGAGCGGCGGGACGTTTGCCCCGGCTCACCGCCGATGGTCTGCCAGACCAACGGTGTTGATGGGAGCCACCTCCTTCCAATCGGATGTCCAAGCGGACGAGACGGAATCCAGGGAACCGACTGCGTAGTGCCGGTCGAGAGCGGCCTCCATGCCGACCGCCGGCAGATCGTCAAGAAAGCGGATGAACGTGGCCGCATCGCGGCGGCCGATCATCCAGCGCACGAGCGACGCGCTCTGGCCGTAGAAGACCCGCGTCCGCGACCCGTCGGCGGGGTAGTCCTCCATGGCCACGAGTTCGGCGGCCGACCATGACAGGCCTCGGCGCCGTGCCTCCTGGAAATCGACCTCGTGCCCTCGCTGCTTTTCAATCGAGTCGAAGAGCAGCGCGAGGCCCTCGTCGGCCCAGCGCGGCGGTGCGGCGTGGACGAAATGATCGGCGAGAACGACGTGCGTGAGTTCGTGATTCACCGCGTCGGGGACCACCTCCGCGCCATCCCCCATGACGTCGATCCGCCGCAGCACGACCTCATCGCCTGAGAACTCGAGCGACGTCGCACCGCGTGCGTCAGCGGGTGGCCCGCCCACGGCGGCGGCAAAAGCTTCGGCCGTGGTGTGCACGCGGATCTCGCAGCGGGCCCGCCACGGGGCCGGATCGGCATCTCCAAGCAGTTTCGCGAACAGGTCGCGTCGCATCGACTCCGCGTGCTCGCGGATCAACCGGCCGCGGGCCGGGCTCGTGCCGTGGACCAGAAAATTGTGCGGGGCAGCATGCACGGCCTGTTGCCCACCCGTGATCGAGGAGCCCGGCTCTGCGGCCGCGAGCCCAGTGGTGGAGGCCGACATCGTCGAGAATGCTGCCGACAGAAGCACGGCGATGGCCAACGCCGTCCGGCCTTTCGAGGTTGCCCCGGCCAGCAGGCTGCGACGAGACTTCGTCACGGTCGCGAACGGCAAGGGCACCTTGGGAGGATTGGGAACGCGCTGCATCGGCGGGGCACTCCGTATCGTCGCACCGGTTGCGAGAGCCGGCCTCTTTCCAAGGTCACCTGCCCGACGAGAGAATTGGAGATGCACGTCGCGTGCCAGTTCGAACGCCACTTGGGCTGCAGATGAAAAACGTCCGTTTTTGGCGGGAGAAATCTGATTCCGGGTTTACCCAGTTGCCTCGGGCAGCATGAACGGGATTGCCGTCTGCATAAAAACAGGGCAGCGGATGCCATTCGCGGGCGCAGAGCGGGTGGGCGGTGCCGGGCTGCGACGGGGCCTACAATCCTCGGGATGCGAGTGTTTCCCTGCGACCGCTATCCGCTGCCCCTGCCGGAGGGCCATCGGTTTCCGATCGACAAATACCGTCTGCTGCGACGCCGGCTGGAGGGGCATGCGGCGGCCGGGGCGCCGCTCGAGTTCATCGAGCCGCATGCGGCCACCGACGACGAACTGCTCCGGGTGCACGATCGGGGATACCTCGGCCGCGTCATGGCCGGCACGCTTGCGCGGGACGAGGTGCGGCGGATCGGGTTTCCGTGGAGCCGGGCCTTGGTCGAGCGATCGCTGCGCAGCACGGGGGCGGCCGTGGATGCCGCCGCGGCGGCGCTCGAGGATGGCGTCGCCGCCAGCCTTGCCGGCGGCACCCACCATGCGGGCACCGACTGGGGCGAGGGCTATTGCGTGTTCAATGACACGGCCGTGGCGGCGCGGGAGATGCAGGCCCGCGGAGTGGTGGGGCGGGTGCTGATCCTCGACTGCGACGTGCACCAGGGAAACGGCACGGCGGAGATCTTTGCCGCCGATCCGACGGTGTTCACCATGTCGATCCACGGGGCCCGGAATTTTCCGCTGCGGAAACATCCCGGTTCGCTCGACGTGGGGCTCGAGGACGGCACCGGCGACGAGGAATATCTGCGGGCGCTCGAGCCGGCCCTGGCGGAGTCGTTTGCCGGGGCCCGCGCCGACCTCGTGCTCTACATCGCCGGCGCCGACCCCTACGCGGGCGATCGCCTGGGCAGGCTCAGACTCACGAAGGCCGGGCTGCTCGCACGCGACCGGATGGTGCTGGAGGCGGCCCGCCGCGCCGCCATCCCCGTGGGAATCGTCTGTGGCGGCGGCTACTGCGAGGATCTCGAGTCGATCGTCGACATCCACGCCGCGACGATGCTGCTGGCGGCGGGATGGCCCGGTCCGTCGGCATGAAGCCGTGCCGGGCCCGAATCCTCGGCACGACCGGATGTTTTTGGGAAACGTGTGCTTGCAACCGCTCAGCGATCCGATAGACTCAAAGACGATGAAGTTGATGATCTTCGTCGTGATTTCTTTTTCGTGCTGATTTTCAGGCTTTTTAACCGGTGAATTTCCAAGGTCGTTCCATGCGTCGGATGTGTCGCTGTCGCCGAGCCTGTTGCCTCTGTCCGAGGTCCGGCATTCGCGAATCCATCTCCCGACACCCCCATTTTCAGGAACGACCATGCTGCCCACCGCCTCCCACCGATCGTCCTTCCCCCTGACCGTCGGCCTCGCGTTGGCATTCGCGGCCGTCGGTCAGGTCGCCCTGGCATTGCCCGCGGGCGTTTCCGCCGACGTCCGTGCCGTGGCCCGAGAGGCCTACGTCTGGGGGTGGCCGCTCGTCTATCTGCACTATTGCCGGGTGGCACTCGAGCGGGTGCCCGCCCCCGGCCGCAGCGGAGGCATGCCGGTGGCACCGCTGAACCGGCTTTCCATGCTCACCGATCGCGTCGCGCCGCGGACCGCGCGGGTGCCGTGCCCGAACCAGGACGTGATCTACGGCTTCGGGATGTTCGACCTCGCCGCCGACGCCGTCGTCGTGCAGGTGCCCGACTTCGGCCGCCGGTTCTGGCTCTATCAGCTGGGGGATCAGCGCACCGACGGCTTCGCGGAGGTCGGCAGCATCTACGGCACGCGCCCCGGAAATTATCTCGTGGTGGGGCCCGACTGGCGGGGCGACGTGCCCGCCGGCATCGCCGGCGTGTTTCGTTGCCCGACCAGGTATGCATACTGCCTGCCGCGCGTGTTCTTCACCGACTCGGCGGCCGACCGGG
>JBJTSM010000108.1:0-2543 GCA_046076685.1 Planctomycetia bacterium
GTGGTCCCGTTCGAGGCAGGCGACAAGCAGGGCGACGTCGGCCTCGAGTTCTACGGCCGTCTCATCCGCTTCGGCGGCGGGTGGGTCCGCGAGCCGCGCGGTGCGGGAACGTTCGAGCCGGAAGCGGATCATCCTGATCCAGCGGCGGTAGACCTCGTGGGAGGCGAGCGGCTCGAGCGCCGCGGCCAGATCGGGCCACGTGGCGGCGACCGCCTCGAGCCGGGCCACGAGCGGCCCCGAGCCCTTCGCGGCCCGGAGCGAAAGCGTGAGCAGGTCGTGGAGCCGCGCGCACCAGTCGAGGTGACGCTCGATCGCCGCGGCCCGCAGCCGCAGGAGCGTCCGCTCCGTGACGTCGGCGGTGACGAAGGGATTGCCGTCGCGGTCGCCTCCCATCCAGGAGCCGAAGGTGAGAAACGGCGGGATGCGGAACGACTCGCCCGGGTAGCCGGCCGCCAGGCCACGACGCAGCGACGCATGCACCTGCGGCACCGCCTCCCAGAGCCGGGGCATGATCGACAGACCTCGTTCCACCTCGTCGAGCACGGTCGGCCGCGTGGGCCGCACGAACTCCGTCTGCCAGAGCACGTCGAGTTCACCGCGCATGTCGGCCTCGTGGGCCGTCCGTTCGCGGGGCAGCAGGTCGGCGCGGTCGAGTTCCTGCAGGCTGTGCCGCATCCGCCGCAGCTTGGCCCGGATCGAACGTCGCTTCGCCTCGCTGGGGTGGGCCGTGAAGACCAGTTCGATCGCGAGCCGGTCGAGGGCCTGCTGCACCTCCGCGGCCGACAGTCCGCGGGCCTTGAGTTCGGCGACGCCGGCGGCGAGCGACTCGCCGATCGGCTCGGGCGCGCGTTCCCGTTCCCGCTCGCGGAGCACGCGAACCCGCTGCCTGTCTTCCGCGATGTTGACCAGATCGAAATAAACACTGAACGCGCGGGCGACGCACTCCGCCTGGGCCGTGTCGAGCGATTCGATCCGGGCGGCCAGCGCCCGCTCCGCATCGTGGCGGCCCGCTCGACGGTCGCGGGAGAGCGTGCGGATCTCCTCGATCAGGGCCAGCGCATCCCGGCCGGCGAGATCGACGATGACCCCGCCCAGCATGTCGCCGAGCAGTCGGATGTCGCGACGCAGCAGGTCGTCGTTGGCCACCGGAGCGGTCTTGTGGGGCACGGCAGGGGGTGGGAAGGGCGCGGTGGGCAATGTACAAATCGAAGTCGAGCTTGAGAAGCAACACGCGCGGCGAACGCGTGGCGATCACGCATCGCCAAAGAATTCCAAGAGAGCAAACGGTGCGCCAGGATTCCGTGAAAAATCTGAAAAACTCGTCCGGGCTGTCGCAGGCTGGATTTCAGGCGGGGATTCGCGGTCGCGTGGCTCAGCGAACCGGTTGCGGGTGGCATGTGCATGGCGCAGTCCGGCGGCAATGGTGCGCAGTTCTTGGGCTGGGGCTGGCGGCGATGTCGTTGCTCACGGCGGCGACCGTCGGCTGCCAGCGGTCGGCGGTCGGCCAGTCGGCCGCTGCGCCGGCCCCGGCGGCGGCCGCCGATCCGGTCCGCGTCATGGAGGCCCGGGCCGAGGCGACCGGCAAGGCCTCGTGGGGCCACTGGGGCGATCAGGCCGATCGCTACATCTCCTGGTCGAACCACTCGAACCGTCTCATCCCGGTGTACACGTTCGGCATGCCGCTCGACGCCGTCGCGGGGAAGAACAGTGCCTACCGCGACGCCGAGAGGCTGCGGAACCTCTACGGCCGTCTCCCCGACGACACGCTCAACCCCGCGGCCGAATACTTCGATCAGACCGACGTCCATCGGCTGCAGCTGATGGCTGCCGAGGCCGGCAAGAAATACATCGTGCTCGTGGTCTTCGACGGCATGGACTGGACGACCACCCGGACGGCCGCGATCGCCGCGCAGGGCAGGGTGGCCTACGACTCCGGCCGCGGCACCGGATTTTCATTTCAGGATTACCGCGGCGCCCCGACCGATTTCGGCTTCTGTGTCACGAGCCCCGCCAACGACGGCACGAAGTGCGACGTCGATGCGCAGGCCGTCAGGAATCCCGGCGGCGAGACCCCGGGCGGATACGACCCCCGCCGCGGCGGCCAGACGCCGTGGGCGCCGCTGCCGGACCATCGCTACCTGATCGGCCGCGACCGTACGCGGCCGCACGCCGTGACCGATTCCGCCGCCTCGGCCACGGCGCTGTGCACGGGCCGCAAGACCTACAACGACGCGATCAACGTCGACGTCGCGGGGCGGCATCTCGAGCCGATCGCCCGCACGCTCCAGCAGCGGGGCTATGCCGTCGGCGCGGTGACGAGCGTGCCCGTATCACATGCCACGCCCGCCTGCAGCTATGCCAACAACGTCACGCGGGACGACTATCAGGACATCGCCCGGGATCTCCTCGGCCAGCCCTCGATCGCCCACCGCACCGATCCGCTCGACGGGCTCGACGTGCTGATCGGCGCCGGCTTCGGCGTGACGGGAGACCCGGAAAGCGACAAGGATCAGGGGGTCAACTTCGAGCCGGGGAGCAAGTAC
>JBJTSM010000109.1:0-2633 GCA_046076685.1 Planctomycetia bacterium
TCACCCACGGCGCGACCGACGACTTCGGCTACAACGCGGTGCAGGACGTCGTGCACGTCCGCGACCTGCACGCCACGATGCTGCACCTGCTCGGCATCGACCACGCCCGGTTCACGGTCGCCTTCCAGGGTCTCGACACGAAGCTCACCGGCGTCGAACCGGCCAAGCCCGTGAAAGCCCTGCTCGCCTAAAGGTGCCAGCCACCAAATCTGGAGAAGATAGGCGGACTGTTTTCCTGAATTGCCCAGATTTGGTGGCTGGCACCTTTTTCAGTCGTGCCGGCCCAGCCACTGCTCGCGGATGCGGTCGAGCGTGCCATCTTCTCGCATCCGCAGGACCGCCGTGTTGAGCGGCTCGCGGAGCCGGCTGCCGTTGGGAAGGCCGAGCCCGTAGTCGAACGACTCGAAGATCGGCCCGACGAGTTCGAGCCCCGGGTGCCGCGCCTCGTTCAGGAGAAACATCAGCTGCTGGGCTTCGCCGACCACCGCCTCCACCTCGCCCGCAGCCAGCGCATCGAGCGCCTCGTCGAACCCGGCGAACTCCCGCACCGTGCCGCCCCGCTGACGCACCTCCGTCACCGTCACCGCCGCCTCCTGGCAGCCGACGGTGCGGCCGGCGAGATCCTTCGGGCCGCGGATGGCGCCCGTCACCTGGGCGGCCGTCAACGTGGCGGTGAGCACGCTGGTGAACGCGGCCAGGAGCACGATGCCCCCCACCATCCAGGCAAAGGCGATCGCGCGGCCGAGCACGCTGGCGACGTGCTTGTTGTCGCAGCCGCCGACGACGACCGTGGAGGCGATCCACCAGATCGCCTCCCAGACGCCGCGGGGATACGCCCGCGGAAACGACTCCGGATTGCCACGATGCTCGAACCACCAGAGCAAGTGGCCGGAGGCCAAAACGAGCAGGAGCACGATGCCGAACAATTGCACGAGCTGCCACGAAAGGAGCGACCGCAGCGCCGTGAGGAACCCCGCTTCGCTCCGCTTCCGCACGGCGACCCGCAGGCCCGAGTGGAACACGGGATGCGTGAGGTCGAAGACCCGCTCCCGCTCCTCCGTGATCGCCAGCGGCCCCAACGCCACGTCCACCTCGCCCGCGGGCAGCATCTCGAGCAGGCTGTGGAAGTTGGCCGCCCGGACGAACTCCCACTCCACGCCGAGCCGCCGCGCCAGGTCCCGCCAGACCTCGACCATCGTGCCGGTGGGCTCGTCGCCCTCCCAGTCGACCACCGAGGCGATCGGCACCACCCCCACCCGCAGCCGCGCCGGCACCTCGGCGGCCGCCGCGACACCGCCGGCCGAGCCACACGCACAAGCCAAGAGAGCCACGAGCAATGCCGCCGGAAACCGTCCGGTCGCCCGGCCGCCAAAGGCCGACCCAGGCCGCCCGCGGACGGCCAGCCAGAGGATGGCCGTGCCCACCGCCACGCTCGCCGCCGCCGTCGCCACCATCCAGGCCGGCAGCGTCAGCCCGGCGGCCGCCGTAGCAGCCCCGGATGCCGGGTCGGCCGCTCCGGCCGTGCCTTTGGAGAGCCCTCCGGCCAGCCAGAGCAGAAGCAGCGGCATCGAGTTGTGGGCCGCATGGCAGGCGACCGCCGGCAGCAGGCTCCGGCTGGCGAGCGTCATCGCGCCGGTCACGAGCCCGAGCGCGAACGTCTGCGGCATCCGTTCCGGCAGCAGATGGAAGATCGCGAAACAGACGGCCTGCGCGACCACGCCCGCCACCGCCCGGCCGCGGCTCGGCCAGGCACCGACGGCCGCCGACTGCACCCAGCCCCGAAAGAGCAGTTCCTCACAGATCGCCGGCACGACGGCAATGAGCGCCCACGACAGCCAGACGGGCTTGTCTCGCATCATCGTGATGAGCTTTTCGGCCAGGCTCTTCGCCTCCGCCGACACGTGCGTGCCGCGGATGGCCAGCAGCACCGCCGCCCCCAGCACAAAGAGACCGGCCCCCACGAGCGCCGCCCCCAGGAGGCTGGCCGCCGTCCGCCAGGATGCACCGCCCTCTCCGCTGCCCGGCCACCGCAGGCCGAAGGTGCGGCGGAGATCGACCCGTTGCCAGGCGAGGAGCAGGGCCAGCGGCAACCCCACCGCCGCGAACTGCTGCACGGGGATCGCCAGCGCGAAGTCGGCCGGCGCAAGGCCCTGCGCATACCAGAGCCCCGCGAGTCCGATGGCCAGCGCCGTGAATCCCTGCGCGGGCGAGGGCCGGCGGCGGCGGGCGGGCCGCGACCACGGGCTCCCCGCCACGTCCGGCCCGCGGAAGAGGATCTCCTCGTCGGTGAGCAGCGTCGCCGTCACCTGCAGGAGCATCCAGACAAGCACCGCCGACGAGACGAGCGACAACGCCAAGGGCAGGATCAGCCGCTCGATACCGCCCACCGCGGCCGGCCGAGCAGGCAGCCCATCGGCGCCGAGCGTTCCTCCGCCCGGCGTCGCGGCCTCGCGGGGCACCGGCCGGTCGTCCGACTCGAGCGTCGCCCGGGCCAGCGACACCTGCCCCGCGAACGGCACGGCCGGGATGAAGAAGCTCCGGCCCGGATCGACCACGAGGCCCGCACCCGCCAGGGTGCTGGCGATGAGCAGCACCGGCGTCAGCGTGTTTTGCGCCTCCTTGCCGCTCTTCGA
>JBJTSM010000110.1:0-21958 GCA_046076685.1 Planctomycetia bacterium
CACGCCCGCCGCCGTCGCCGCCACCCAGCCGTCGTCGGCCAGGCTTCTCACGATCGCCGGCCCGCCGAGGTCGCGGCCTTCCGGCAGCGGGCCGTCGCGGAGGGCCGCGGCCGAGCCCAGGAAGAGCCGTCCGTTCCAGCAGTTCACCGCGATCCGGCCCCCGCCATCCACCGCAACCGACGCCACGGCCGCCGGGAATGCGCGGGCCTGCACGCTGCCGGAGGCGATGTCGAGCAGCCAGATCGTCCGCGGATCGTCGTCGGCCGGCAGGAAGGGCTGGCCGCCGAGGCCACGGCTCGTCCAGCGATGCGGAAACGCGACGAGCATGTCGTCGCCCGGCAGGAACGCGAGATCGACCCAGGCTGGCGTCTTGAACGCGGCGGTATCGAACCGCCGGACGACCGCTCCCGCGGCGTCGTAGACGGTGATCGTGGGCCGGCCGGGCATGAACCGTGTGCCGTAGTCGCGATCCCGCCCCGTCGCCGCCGATCGGATCCACCGCTGCCAGCCGGCGTAGTCGGCGACGGCGATCCGGTCGAGCGTGGGCCCGGTGCCGCAGGCGATGGCCAGGGGCGCGACGACGGGAAGATCCCGCTGCGGCAACGGCTCCCGGGTGCCGTCGGGCAGCGTGGGCGCGCCGTAGGTGCCGGCCGGTGGGGGCGGGCCGCGGTCGACGGCGGTGACGGCCGGTCGCGACCAGCGCGGTTTCGGCTCGGCTGGATCGACGAGAAACAGATTGGCCTGTGGCGCCTCCTGGGAATAGGCCGCGAACCCCGCCATCGCCCGGCCCGAGCGATGCACCGCGAAGGCGGTGGCCACGGCAGCGTCGGGCCAGCCCACCCGCAGTGGCTCAGACGCGACCGGCGTGACACCCGCCAGCCACGTGACGCCGTCGTCGGCGACCGCGGCCACGACGGGGTCCGACCTCGCGAGCCGCACGCCCACGTGATTGGAGTGGTCGCCGTAGGCGAAGATCGTGCGCGGGTAGGAGTTCTCGCCGCCGCCCGGTTCGAGCAGCGACCGCGGTTCGCCGCCGCAGGAAAAGATGGTGGGCGTGTCTCGGTTTCTGCCGGCGGGCATCGTGACGAGCGCGAAGAGATCGTCGTCGGTCGCGGCGACCGCCTCGACCCAACGCTGGCCCACGGTCGCTTCGCGAAGGATGCGGCCCTCGCGGGAAAGAACGATCACGTTCGGCTCACCGGGGGCGGCGATGGTGCCGACCGCCACCTGCCGGCCATCGGCGGAGACATCGACGCAGGACACGCCCTGCGCGGGCAGCGGCATCGACCGCGCATCCCACGCCGGCGGCCCCGCGGCCGCACGGGCCGCGAGCAACGCGAAGACGACAACCATCGGGGAAAATGGCCGTGTGGTGATGGTTGGCGTCATCCCCCCGCTGCCGCGAGGGGCTTTCGGGGTGGTGGTTTGGGAAATCGTGCGCACCGGTCCACCTGCTTTACTTCCCGTCGGGCGACGTGGGGATGAATCGCGTCTCCTGGCGGGCGCGTTCCGGCTCGCCCGGCAGCGCCTCCTCTTCGAACGTGAGGTCGCCCCACAGCGTCGGCACGAGGCGGGCTTCGGAAGGCAGGTCGCTGATGACCGTCTGGCTCTTGCCGCTCCAGTAGAGCCGCTCCGCGGTGACCACGCCGTTCTGATCGCTCCGCAGCACGCCGATATCCCCGCGGAGCCGCACGCCCGGCTGCGGCGGATCGATGCCGAGCGCCCGCCACGGGATCGCCGCCGTCAGCGTCCACGAGGTCGTCTTGAGTTCGTCCCACGTCTCACGGCGCACGGCCACGGTGGCCTCCGGGATCGGCCGCACCTCGTCCATCTCAAGCCGTCCCGTGGGGCTCTCAAAGATGCCGCGCCGCTCCGCGGCCGCGGCGTTCGCGACCGGCCGATAGAGCATCGCGAGGGGTTTCTTGTCCTCACGCGCCGCCAGCACGATCCGCAGGTCGCCCGCCACCGGCGCGGTCCGCGTCGGATCGGCCCCGGCGTCGAGGCCGAGCGTGACATCGACCGCATCGCCCCCCTGAAACACCCGCTGCGGATCGGCGGCGGCATTTTTCAGCGGCGACTCGTCCGCCACCCGCACGGCGACGTAGAGACACTCGGCGTTGTAGGCCAGCGCCCCGAGGACGCGATCAACCGGCACCTCCCCCTGGCTCAGGCTGCCCCGGCTCCGCTCGTGGATCGTGACGAAGACATCCTTCGGCCAGGCGGAGAGCGAGCCGTCGATCGGCAGTGGATCGAGCGCGAGGGGAACGACGAGCGCCTTGCGGGCCTTGTCGCCTTTCGTGGCCGCGCCACCGGCCGCCGCCACGCCCTGGCTCGTCTCCCAGTCGCGGGTGCGGGCGACGTCTGCCGCCGACACGGTTACGGATCCCTGCAAACGACGAACATCCTCGAGCCCCTCCACGCGGACCACGCTCGCGTGGGTGTGACCTGCAACGGCGTAGACCTTCCCGTCGTCGGCCTTCACGACGCAGCCCTGGTAGTGTTCCATGGGCAGCCGCACCCCGCTCAGATCGACCTTGCCGGGCGTCCACTCGGGCATCGTCCATTGCTGCAGCCCGTAGCCCTTCGGGCCGCCGAACACGCAGCCCACGAGGAAGCCGTCGCGGGAGTAGCAATACCAGTCGCCCGGGTCGGTGTTGGTGAAGAAATATTCCTCGTCGCCCAGGGTCACGTGGCCGATCGGGATGTGCTCCTGGTTGAGCACGCCGGGCGGCCGCTCGAAGCCGAAGCCGCTGTGGTAGTAGCCCTCGTGGCGGGCGAATTCGTTTTCAAACTCCCACAGGAGCGTCCGCCCGTCGGGTGCGATCAGCCGTGTGCCGATCATGAAGACGCGGCCGTCGCCCGTGCCCCAGATATTCTGCGTGCTGCCTGACCGGGCATGCGTCTCGAACGGCTCGAGCTTCGCGATCTCATACACGGGCACGCCGTCGGGCCGGAATGACGACGGCCGCAGCCGATGGCCCGGGGCGTAGAAGGTGAGGTCTTCGCCCACGGTCCAGCCGAGCCGATGCCCGGGCGGGGCCACCGTCTGCACCTCGTCGGCCTGCGGCGTGCGGTCGCCGTTGAGGTCGCTCCAGACGAAGAGCAGCTTCGAGCGGTCCGCCGTGCCAAACCGCTTCCGCAGGTCGTCGCGGCGGTCGACGTCGCCCCACGTGCCGAGGTAGCCGATGGCCGCCATCGGCCGGGCCACGCCGTCGCGCTCCTCGCACACCGCGGCGATCGGCGCGTGGGTGATGCCGGCGAGATACCGCCGGTCGCGATGGTAGATCGGCCGGTCGGGCGGGGCAGCGCCCGCGAGGCACCGCGGATCCTCGTCGCGATGCACCACGCTCTCGAGCGACCAGTCCCGCTTCGCCCAATCGATGCGAAACAGCATGCCGTTGTAGGAGATCCTCGACCGGTCGCGCTCGTCCATCCAGCCGCCGCCCCCATACTGCGTGGGCCCCAGAAACCAACGATCGGGCTTGCCATCGGCGGTGAACCGCATGATCCGCTTGGGTCGGTACGACGAGTCGGCCACCCAGACGCGGCCCTGCGCATCGACCGCTGTCTGCATCGGCGCTTCGAGCGTCGCGGGATCCCACGGGCCCGCCGCGGGGCGGCCCGAGCCGATCACGCCGGCCGGCCTGCCGGCCTTGTCAAACACCTTGATCGTGGCCGAGGCCAGGTCGGCGACGAGCAATCGCCCCTGGCCATCCACCGCCAGACCCGATGGACGGTCGAGATGCCCCGCCGGAACTACGACTTCGGGTGGAGCGTCTCCTGCGAGCGGCACCCGCACCACCTGCTTGTCGGAGATAGCGAGCAACGAGCCCTCGGCGTCAAATGCCAGCTGGCCCGGCCGCTCAAGCGGGATCGACTTCACGACGCGGGCCTCGGCCTTGTCGTCGTCGAGCGGCGGCATCTCGAGCACCGCGATCCGTTCGGTGAGCGGCACGGGCAGCCCGGCAGGATCGTCGCCGATCGGACTCCAGGCCACGATCCCCGCACAGCCGGCCGTGAGTTCCACGCCGGCCGTGATCCTCACCCGCACGGCCCGGGCCTTCACCACGCCCCCGAAATCGACGTGCCGACAGGTGGGCACCTGCTGGAAATATCCGTTGAACTTCGGCTCCGGCTCGAGCCTGCCGACGGTCGTCCAGCCCTCGTCTTGATTCACGGCGGCCTGGTCCGGCCCGGTCTCTCCGTTCCACACGGCCACGTCGAGTGCGGCGAAGACCGGATGGGAAAGCGAGATGCCGCGCAGCTCCTGCGGCTCGGGCCAGACGAGCGCGGCCGCCGCGGGTGCCTGCGGGCAGATCGTCCGGTCGGCGGTCCGCTGCACGGTCCATCCGCCTCCCGCCGTCGCCTTGACGTCGCCGTAGACCCGGCTGGCCGAGGGCCCGCGGTCGGTCATGCGGCGGGCCATCACCTGCGCGAAGGCAAGCCGCTTGGTCTTGAATCGCAGTGCCTTGGTCTGGAGCCCGCCGGGGGGCGCGACCGCGACTCCCGGGCCGCCCTTCGCCGCGACGGCTTTCAGCCGGATCCATTTGCCATCGGTCGACTCGCCGTCGCCGAGATCCTCTTCAAAGTCGCCGAGGAGCGTGTCGAGTTCGGCGTCGTCGCCGCCGGCCTCGAGCCCGCCCGGCGCCGCCTTCGGCCCCACCGCTTCCGCCGGCTCGAGGCCCGGCTTGAGCGCATACACCGCCGTGGTCGCGTCGGGCGTCAGCACCGTGCCGACGACGACCGGCGTGCGGAAGACGGACACCACCGACCCGGCCAGTTCGCCCGTCGTTGCCGCGTCGCCAAACCAGGCCTGCGTCGAGCTTGGCAGATGCACGCCCGAAAGCGTCCGCGAGTTGGCCGGCGTCTGGCCGGTGAGGAAGGCGGCGTAGAGCCGCATCAGTTCGTCGTAGTCCTCCTCCCGGTAGTTCTTGTCGCCCCTCGCGGCCCGCTGCCCCTTGCCCTGGAAGAGCCCCACGCCGGGAATGCATTTGCCGGGGTCGAGGTCGGCCGCGGCGAAGCTCGACGTGAGCCAGGTTTCGGGCGTCGCGCGGATCGACCAATAGAGCCTGCCGTCGCGGGCCGCCGCGCCGCCGGCGATCTCATAGCCCGCCGGTATCCATGGCAGGAGCGGGTCGGGCGGACATGAAAAAACCTTCCGCATCTGGAAGTCGCGGGACGGCACCACCCGAAACACCGATTCGGGCGTGACGAGATAGGCGGCGGCCGAGTCGCACGCGATGTACATCGGGCCGCGGAAGCCCGGGCCGATGTGGTGCGTGCCCCAGAGCTTGTTGCCCTCGAGATCGGTGGCGATGGCGGCATGGCCGTTTTCGGCGCAGAGCGAGCCGAACCACATCATGTCGCCCATGGCGGCGGCGCAGTTGGGCGAGCCGTGATCGGCCAGCCAGCCGCCGCCCCCCTTGCCGGGCGCGGGGGCCCACCAAGCCGGCTGGCCCGCGTTGTTGACCGTCAATTCGTAGGTGAGCTGAAATGGCGGCCGGGTGAGCGCCTTCCAGACATACTCGCCGGGCGGCACGGCTCGGCCGGCATCGTCGCGGAGATCCCAGGGATCGCGCACCGTCCCCTGCTGCTTTTCGATCTCGGCATAGAGCCGCCGCACGAGTGTCGTGCCGTCGCGGTCATAGATATGGACGGCGGCGAACCCGTCGCGCGGCATCTCGTAGCTGATGGACACCGGCGGCTCTGCGGCGATCGGCGGGGCCGCCGCTGCGATGGCGACGGCCGCCAGCACGCCGGCCGTGAGCCCGGCTCGGCGTGGCGGCTTCAAAAAACCGGGCTCGTGTTTCATGACCCGATCAGACCGTGCCCACGATCGGACTGCAACTGGCGGATCCGCCAGTTGTGCGGACGGTCCGCGACTTGACGGGAATGTGGTCAGGTGTAAAGATTGCGGGAGTGTCGGGGCAGCAACACCAAAACCCCGCCGAACCCGAACCTATCGCGGTGTGACTCGGAGATGGCAGTGGACCTGTTTACCGATTCGATTCAATGCCTGACAGCCGCGGAAAAACTTCGCCTCGTCGAACGCATCTGGGACGACCTGGCGGCCGACGAAAGCCAGATCCCGCTGCCAAGCTGGGCCTTGCGAGAGGCCGCGAGGCGACGTGACCAGATGATCGCCGATCCCACGCTGGGGGTGCCGCACGCCGCGATGTGGGCCCGCATCGATTCCGCACGCCATGCCTAGCCCGATTCGCTATCACCCGCTCTTCGAGGCGGATGTGCTCGGGGCGGCAGCGTGGTACGACGGCAGGAACGCCGACCTCGGGTCGGCGTTCATTGCACACGTGGCCCAAGCGGTCGAGCACTTGATCGCAGACCCGGCCCGACGTGGCACCGGGGACTTTGGCTTCCGCTACTGGCCGGTGCGCGGGTTTCCCTACGTGATTTTCTACGCTGTGACCGGCGAGGAACGGCTCATCCTCGGCGTGATGCACACGGCTCGCGAGCCGGGGAAGTGGTTGGCTGATCGATTGTGAGTCGGACTGCGCGAGAGACCCGAGCAACTTCCGGCAGGATCACTCGCTCAGGCGTTCACACCTGGCGGATCCGCCAGTTGTGCGGATGGGGCCGTGATGCTTCTCTCTTGTGGTTCCTCTTTTCTCCTCAGAGCAGTCAGCCAGGAGCATGCAGCCGATGAACGCCACGCCTTTCCCTCGGCCCTCGTCCGTCTTTCTGTTCGCAGCGACGATGCTTCTTCTCATGCTGGGCATGGCGCCGGCTGGGCCGCTCGCCGCGGCCGATCTCGGACTCACGCTCCCCCTGCAACGCTCGGTCTACCAGACCAATGAGCGGATCGATTTCACGGTGCACCGGCCGGCCGGGCCGGGCACGCTCGAGGTCACGCTGCAGGCGGCCGACGGTGGTCGGATGGCCTTCACCATGCCGGCCAGCCGCGGCACGGAGCATCTGCATGTGAACGCCGCCCTCCTGCAGCCGGCCGCCTACACCGTGACGGTCGCCGAAGGTGCCGCGACCGCGGCGATCGAGATCGAGGTGGTGAGCCATGTCCGCCGTTCGAACTACCGCCTGATCAACTGGAGTTCGGCGCAAAAGCCGGAGGAATTCCCCCAGCAGGGCGAATCGGGCTTCGGCTACAACATGCTCTACGGGCAGTTCGGCCGCAAGGCCGCCGACATCGCCCTCATGCGGGCGGGTGTGGATGCCGTCAGCGTCTGCACCATGAGCGGCGGCCACCAGATGGACCTGCGGATGGAATGCGACTGGTCCGATCCTTATGTCACGCGGGGCGGCACGCAGCGGGTGGCGCACCAGGCGCTGATCGATCGCAGCCGCGGCAACGTGCCGGGCGTGCATTTCTACGACGAGCCGGGGCTCACCTGGTGGAAGAATCCCGAAACCGGCGTGATGGGACCGCACGACGTGCCGCAGCAGGTGCGGGCCTTCGAGGCAGCCTTCGGCCGCAGTCCGCCGCAGTCGTGGAAGCTCGATCCGAACAAGCCCGCCGACGTGGCCGCCTGGCAGGAGTGGGCGACGTGGAAGCTCGGCTTCATGGACGCCGCCTGGAAGGAGGCCCAGTTCGGCGTGAGCTACGTGCGGCCCGACTTCCTGTCGCTCAACCAGAGCCAATACGGCTGGAGCGCGTTCACCGACGGCTACTACTTCAACGTCGTGCGGAGCCTGCCCGTCATCAGCGGCCACGGCGGCTACGACGACTTCGGCCTCGGGTATTTCAACCCCTCCTACTACCTGGAGATGGCCCGTGCCCGCGACCTGGCCCGCGACTGCTGGTATCTGCCGACCTGGTACGCCAACACCACCGACGACGACTATCGCCTGGAACAAAACCTCTCGTTTCAGACCGGGATCGAGGGCATGATGTCGCCGCCGCCCCTCGAACCGGCCCGCAACGCAAGCGCCCTCAAGGCGATCGTCGAATGCAACCGGCTCATGGGCCGGCTGGGCACGATCTTCACCACCATGCCGGTCACCCGGCCGCCGGTGGCGATGCTCTACTCCCTCTCCGACGTGATCGCCGCGCAGACCGCCGACCGGAGCGTGAACTATGCGCATGCCATGCCACAGGGCCAGCGGCTGCCCTTCACCTACCTGGCCGGCAAGCTGATCCAGCGGCAGTTCCTCCCGATCGTGGACGAGGATGTCGTCGATGGCACGCTCGCCGCCCACCACAGGGCGGTGATCCTGACGGCCATCCGCCACCTCGACCCGGCCGTGACGGCGGCGCTCGAAGACTTCGCGGCTCATGGTGGGCTCGTGCTGCTCACCGGCGACTGCACGGTCGCCATCAAGGGCGGCGTGAATCTCGGCGTGAAGCCGCGGCTGCCCGACGAGGAGTCGGAGGAGTACAAGGCGCTCGTGGCCGCGAAGAAATGGCCCGACCTCACGCCCTTCCAGACCGTGGCCAAGCATGTGCAGGCCGCGGAGCCGATCGTCGAGGCGATCGCCGCCAAGCTCGACCAAGCCGGCATCCCCCCGCTCTTCGAGTGCGACGCACCGGGAATCGTCGCGACGCGGCAGGCCGAGGGCGACGTCGAGTATCTCTTCGCGGTCAACGCCACGGCCGATCCGGCTGCGGCGACCAGAAACGCATCAAAGCCCGCGGCAGCGACGATCGCGCTGCCCGCGCAGGGGAAGACCGTCTACGACGCCCTCCAGGGCGGAGCGGCCAAGGCCAAGGACCGCTACGAGTTTGGCAAGGGCGAGATGCGTGTGTTCGCCCTCACGGCCCGTCCGATCGGCGCGGTGAGCGTGGCCGCGCCGGTGGTGCACCGCGATCTGACGCAACCGACGCCGATCACGCTGCGGGTCGCCGCCACGGTGGTCGACGACAAGGGCGGGCTTCTGGCCGGCAGCGTGCCGCTGCGGATCCGGGTACTCGATCCGCAGGGCAACGCCCGCTACGACCTGCATCGAGCGACGAAACTCGGCGTGCTCTCGCTCGACCTGCCGCTGGCGGCCAACGACCGGGCCGGCGACTGGTCGGTCGTCGTCACTGAACTACTCGACAACAAGGAAGGCAAGGCGTCGTTCGCCCACGGATCTCTCCCGACGTGCGGAGCGGCGGCCGGCCTGACCCGTCGCGCCATCATGCTCGGCGGCGAGGAGACGAATTTCTTTCGGTTCGCCCGCGTCAACCATGCCGTGACGATCGTGAAGGGCTCCGCCGACCACCATGGGCCTGCCGCCGAGCGGCTGAAGAAGGATCTGGCGCCGTGGGGCGTCACCTGCACGATCGTGGATGCCGCCGGCGTGAGCGGGCCGCGGTCGCTCACCGAAGAGGAGGCGAAGACCTGGGTCGGGCTCACCTACACCGGCAGCGGTGCGACGAAGCCGGGGGCCGGCAACCCGCTCACGGTCGCGGGCTTCGCGGTCGCGGGGCCGGTGATCCTGCTCGGTGCGCCGGAGGACAATCCGCTGATCAAGTTCCTCGCCGAGCAGAACGTGCTGCCCTATGCACCGAAGGCGGGAGCGTTTCCCGGGGCGGGCCGGGGCTACGTGGCCTGGCAGCGCGACATGATCGGCAAGGGGCAGGAGTCGGTCGCCCTCATGGCCCACGACGCCGAGGGGATGGGCGAGGCGGTGGGATCCTTCTACGAGGCCGTGGCGGGGCTCGAGCCGCTCACGCCCTGGGTGCTGCCGGTCAAGAGCAACGTTGCCGCGCCGTAGCCGCGAGTTTCCTCCAGCGGAGCCGCACGGTGGTGCTGTGCGCATCGCGCAGCGGCTCGTCACCGCCGGCCGCCTTGGAAGGCATCTGAATAGGCGGCAAGCGTGGCCGCGGGTATGCCGAGCCGCTTTCCGATCGACCGCCACTTGGCCACCGCACCGCCCACCTCTCCGATGATTCGGCGGGCGTCATTCGGCCGGAGGCCGAACCGGGCGGCATGGCGACACGCTTCGTCGAGGGCGGAGGCCGGATCGTCGATCGGGGGCGATTCGTCGTCCACCGGCGTCTTCGGTCGGCGAGCGCGGTCGATCACGGGCGTGGGATTGATGTCGAAGGCCGGCGCCAACGACCAAGCCGCCGGATGACGCATCAGGAAGCCATGGTTATGCATGTGATCGTCGTAGTTGGCGGCCATGATCGAGTACACGACCCTCCGCCAGAGTTCCACAAGGTCTTCGTGGACGCGGTCGCCGTGGACCCGCATCGCATCCGCCAGGCGGGTGTAGCTGCCGGCATCATCCACGGAGAGCCCAAGCAGCGTGGAGGCGGAGACGAACGGCAGCCGTTGCAGCCCCGTGCGATCAAACCGCGTGATGACCGCGACGCTGCGGCCATCGGCCCGCACCAACTCATGATCGGCCGTCCGCCACCGCGCCGGGCAGGCCGCCGCATGGATAGACTCCACCGCCCAACGGCAGCGCGACGGGATCGATCGCGAAGGCATCGGGCCGCGCGAGCCACTCCGCCGCATGGCGAAACACGATCGATTCGCCGTGCGCGGCCGGGTGCATCGTGCCGACGGTGTGCGTCGCGCCGCGCCACTCGACGCATACCTCGACCGCGGAATTCATGGCGCACGATCCTCGCGGCGCTTCCGGCGCCGGATCCGCAGCGGCAGGCGTTCGGCGTCGAGGTCGAGGCCGAGCCGGTCGTCCCGGGCCGCGGCGATGCCCGCCGCCCGATCCAGCAGTTGCAGCACGTAGGCGGCGGTCATGAACGTGCCCAGCGACACGCTTGGATCGCCACGCTCGAGCCGCCAGAGCGTGTCGCGGCTGACGAAGAGCCTGCCGGCCATATCGGAGGTAGAAATCCTCCGCTTCCGCCGGGCGAGGGCGAGGTCGCGTCCGAGACGCCGCAGGGCGTCCCGCACGGTTTGCGGCAGAGCGGATGACGATGGTTTTTTCATAAGGTCAGATAAACAAGACCTTAATTATTTTAGTGTCAGGTATAGCAAACGCAAATGGTTCGCGCGTGGATATGGACGCCATGCGATTCAACAGCGTGCGGGCGTATCGGTTTTGGGTAAAGTCGCCGCTTATGTAGTTGTTTCTAGGGGATTTGTATGTAATTATTGGCTGGAAGGCCTTCCTCTATCTGTTTGTGCGTGCGTTTCATGGCTCATCAGGCTGACCGTCCGTTGGGCTATGCCGCCCTGATCCGAGATCTGCGGCTCCGCGTGATGCCCCACTGGCACGAGTCATACGCCACTTCGGGCGGTCGGACCTCGGATGTGGAGGACGGCAACACGACCGAGTGGTTTCCTCATGCCTATGATCCTGGCGACGACGTCGGCGGGCAGCTCGAATTCGCCCTCAAGTATGACGGCACGAGCCCCGAAATCCTGCGGGCTGTGTTCGCAGCCATCGGTGACGAACGCGTCAGGGCAATCGTCCAGGAAAAACCCACCGGCATCTACCGCCGCCGGCTGTGGTTCTTTTTCGAGTGGCTCACCGGTCGCACGCTCGACCTGCCCGACGCCCAGAGCGGCAACTACATCCCGCTGCTCGACCCGGCGCGGTGCGTGACGACGCGCGGAGCGCCCAGCCGACGACACCGCGTGATCGACAATCTGCTCGGCGACGCCCGATTCTGTCCGCTGATCCGCCGCACCGCCGCCCTCGATGCCTTCGTCGGCGATCGCCTCGACCAGGCCGCTCACCGTCTGGTCGAAGGCATCTCGCCGGAGCTTTTGCAGCGTGCCGTGAGCTATCTCTTCACCAGGGAAACCATGTCGTCGTTCGCCATCGAACGCGAGACCCCGTCGTCGAGTCGTGCCGAGCGGTTCATCGCCGCGCTGCACCGCGCCGGTGATCGGCGCCCATTCGGGGCCCCGGAACTGCTCGCCCTGCAGCGAGCGATCGTGGAGCCGCGGTTTGCCGCCGCCGGCTATCGCGATACGCAGAATTACGTCGGCGCCTCGGCCGACTGGACTCGCGAGATCGTTCACTACGTCTGCCCGAAGCCGGGCGATGTGGAAGCGCTGATGCATGGGTTCTTCGCCTGTCTCGACCGGCTCGACCAACCCGAAAGCGGCGTGGATGCCGTCGTCGCCGCGGCGGCGGTGGCCTTCGGCTTCGTGTTCATTCATCCCTTCGACGATGGCAACGGCCGCATCCACCGCTATCTCGTCCATCACATTCTGGCCCGCCGTGGATTTACGCCGCCGGGGATGATTCTGCCGGTCTCGGCGGTGATGCTGACGGATGGGGCCGCGTATGACCGCTGCCTGGAACGGTTTTCGCGACCCCTGCTCAGGCGGATCGATCACCGGCTCGATGCCGGAGGCGAGATGACCGTCGAGGGTGACACGGCGTCCTTCTATCGGTATCCCGACCTCACGTTGATGGCGGAGTATCTCTATGCCTGCGTGGCCACGAGCATCGGACGCGACCTGCCCGCCGAACTCGACTTTCTCGCCCGCTACGGCCGCATCAAGAACGCGATCATGAACCGCCTCGACATGCCGGATCGGCTCATCGACCTCTTCATCAGGCTGGTGCATCAAAACGGCGGCACGCTGTCCCGCGGCAAACGGGCGGCCCACTTTGCGATGCTCACCGACGCCGAAGTGGCCGACCTCGAACGAATCATCGCCGCGGCCGTTCCGGCCGAGGACAAGCCCTGAGCCGGGGCAGGGAATCCGCTCCCGTCCCGGATTTCCCGTCCCGGATTTCCGCCTCACGCCAGGTCGGCGTCGAGGGCGTGCCGGGAGACGCGGGCCCGCACGCTCGTGCCCCGGCCCGGGCCGCTCTCGATCGTCAGGCTGCCGCCAAGCCGCTCGACACGCTCCCGCATGCCCTGCAGGCCGAAGTGGCCCTGATCCATGCCCCGCTGGGTGCCCGGCACGAAGCCCTGGCCGTCGTCCGTGACGGACAGGTCGATCGTCCCCGCCTGGTCGTCCCTGCGCACGTCCACCGTCACCGCCGCGGCCCGCCCGTGCCGGATCGCGTTGGTCAATGCCTCCTGGATCACGAGCAGCAGGTTACCGGCCACGAAGTCGGGCACGTCGTCGAGCGGCCCCTGCACGTCGATGCCGATCCGCACGTCGCAGCCCTCGGCCGCGCGGGCGACCAGCGACCGGAGGGCCACGGGAAACGATTCGTTGCGCAGCGGCAGGCTGCGGAGCGCCCAGACCGATTCGTGCAGCTGCGCAAGCGCGTGGTCGACCATGCGGTGTGCCGCGTCGACGTGCCGCTTCGTCGCCGGGGCTTCCGCGAGGCCGGTCGCTTCGCAGGCCTCGAGCTGATAGCCGATGCCGCCGAGCGTCTGTAGGAGGGTGTCGTGGAGGTTGGCCGCCAGCCGGTTCCGCTCGCGGAGCGTCGCATCGAACTCGACGGCCGCATCGCGCCGCTTCCGCATCTCGCTGGCGAGCGCCGCCGACCGGGTCGCCACCTGCCGCCGCAGCACCACGCCCCACGCAAGCGCCCCGAGCAGCACGGCCGCGAGCGCGGCGAGCGCCTGCAGGAGCCGGCGGGGCGTCCACCACGACGGCGGCCGCACGATCGCCACGTCGCCCGCCGACCGCAGCAGCAGGTCGAGGCGGTCGACGCTGGGTCGCACGCGGTAGTCGTAGCGGAGGTCGGTCTTCACGATGCCGGTGAGCGCGAGGTCGCTGCCCGGGAGGAGCGCCAACAGGTTCGCCGTGCCGGGGCCGTCGAGCCGGGCCTCGAACGTCGAGTCGCCGTCGGCCAGCGAGAGCAGGCATCCCGTGTCGGTCGCATGCACGTCGAGCAGCCGCGCCGGCACCGTCACGAGCAGCCCATCGTCGCGGCCCTGTCGCCCGCGGACGGCGTCGATCGTCGTCGCCAGCGGCGGCGGGGGCGCGTCGCCGGCGAGCGGGTTGACGACCGCCTCCTTGATGCCGGCCACGCGGCGATCCAACGTCACGAACCCGGCCACCTCGACCCGGTCGCCCACCCGCAGCGGTGCCGTCGAGCGGGTCTCCACCCGCACGCCGATGTCGCCATCCTGGAGGTAGAAGCACTCCCCCGGCTTCACGAACGTGGCCACGCCCTCGACCCGCGTGCGGTGCCCTCCCCTGCCGGCGACTCGGTAGCCGGCCAGATCGGCGAGCGGTATCTTCGTCGCCTCGAACGGCTCGACGGCCGCCGGCCGCTCGACGACGATGTCGTCGCGGGAGTTGACATGGATCCGTGGCGAAAGGAACTCGCTGCGGTAGTTGTAGCAGGCGCCGCTCACGCCCCGCACGAGGATCTCGGCGTCGACGATCTCGGCAGGATCGTTCGGAAAGGCGTCTTTCGGCACGAGCACACCGACCTCGCCCGGCCTGCCATCGACGAAGAGCATCCACCACGGGGCGGCCTCCACCGGCCGGAACCCCTGCACGATGCCGCGGATCTCGACGCGCAGGTGGTCGGTGGCGCCGCTGAAGAGTTCACCATGCGTGGCCGGGCGGCACGGGGGCAGCGGTTGGCGGCCGAGTGTTCGCAGCGACCGCGGTATGAGCATGACGCTGAAGAGATTCTCGCGGGTCGGCACGCCCACGACCTCGATCTCGAGGCCCGGCTCGACGGTCGGCGAGAGCGGCGGGGCGTCCGGGGCGAGGATGCCGTCGCGGCGGGCGAACTGCTCCGTGACCCAGATGCCGCCGGTCGGATCCTGGATGGCGATGCTCTCATGGTCGTGCCAGGTGACGACGCCGCGGACCCGCACGTCGCCATGCCCGGCCAGCGCGGCGTCGGGGAGCCGCTTCACGTCGCCGATCGACATCAGCCGCGGTTCGTCCGCCGCCGCCACCGGTCCGGTGCCGACATTGTCGGCGTGGCCCGGGGCTCCCGACGCGCCGAGCAACGCCACGAGCGCGAGCCGAAGGCACACGATCCATGCGAGGTTCTTCCGCGTGCAGGCAGCCATGCGATCGATTCCGGTGACGTTCATGAACATCGCGTTTCCGCCCTCGAGTCTACCCGGTCGACGGCCGAAGGTGCCGGACGGCGGCCAGGCATCTGGCGGATCCGCCAGTTGCGGTGACAAGACGCTTCGTGTCGGATGGAAGACGCACGGTTCACCGCAGGAAAATACACCGATGTGCATCGGACTCAGCGCTCCAGATCGCTTTCACCGTCGCATGCACCGGTGCATCGTGCCAGCGGCCCTCCGGAGTATTCTGCGGCTCGCCGCGGCCGCCCTTGCGATCGTGGCCTCCCCTGCCCCGGCGGAATCACTCGAGCGGATCGTCTCCCGCGAGGATCCGAAGTTCAACTGTGCGGCCGCGGTGATGACCGTCGGCCGCGATGGCGACGTCTATCTCTCCAGCGAGGGGAAAGGCGGCGGCTACATCCTGCGGGTCAGCCGGGATGGCACACGAAAGCTCGGCGGCGACGCGATCTATTCCATGGCCAACGCCACGGCCAACGCCGAGGGCGTGATCGCCAGTGCCAACTCGCATTTCAACCACTCGGTCAATCTCTACGACGCGTCCTTCAAGCACTTCGCCGCCTGCGGCGAGTTTCTCGTCAACGACACGGTGCAATGGGATGCGCCGGCACGGGTCGAGGCCGGAGCGAGCGGTGATTTCTACGGTCTCGATCAGCACCGGCTCCGGATCCTGCGGATCAGCCCGGCCGGCACGATCGTGCGGGTCCACGCCTTTCCCTCAGAGGCGAAGGCCTTCGACTTCCGCGTCTGCGAGGCGACGCAGACGTTCTATCTCCGCAGCCGCGATGGCATGCTGCGGGGTGTCGGGTTCGATGGCCAGGTGAAGTGGCAGCAGAAGATCCCGGCGGTCTTCACCGTGAACGATGCCGGGAGCGTCTATGCGCTCGAGGGGGAGTCGCTCAAGCGATTGAGCCCCGCTGGCGAGCCGCAGGGCGAGATCAAGCTTCCGGTCACGGCCGTGACGGCCATCGCGGTCTTTGGCGACGACCTCGTCGTCAAACGGTCGCATGCGGCCGAGCTGTTCCAGGTGTACGACCTCGCGACCGGCAAGCTCAGGCGGGTCGTCCAGTCGGATCACGAGCGGGCGACAGCCGAGTTTCCGATCCTCGTGTGGACGGCGGGCGAGACGGTGCCGTTTGTCGCGACCGCCCACTTCCGGATCTGGGCGACGGCGCTTGGCGACAGCGACTGGCGGGAATTGAAGCGGGCCGGGGATCGGCTCGAAGTGCCCGCGGAGTTCGCGGGCCTCTATCAGCTCCGCATCGCCCCGACGCTGAATCCGCAGGCCGACAGCGAATACACGCTGCGTGCAGTGGTCGAGGTGCGAGCTCCCGACAGCCAGGGCACGGTGAGCGTGTGGACGCCGCTCAACCGCATCTGGTGGGGCCGCGGTGAGGCGATTCCGGTGGCGGCCGTCGCGCGAACGACGAACACCCCGCCGGAGAAGATCGCGCTCTCCCTGCGTCCTGATGCCGGGCAGGGAGACATAGCTCCGACCCTGTGGAGCGAAACCGTATCGGCAGCCCAGGGCGACAAGCCTGGCGAGTGGCGTGCCACGCTGCCAGCCACGTTCACCGCGCAACTGGCACCCGGCCGCTACGAACTGCGGGCGGAAGTGGCCGGCTTCACCTGCGTCGCGCAGCCGATCCGCATCGGACCGGGGCTGGCGGCACGCGGGCCATTTCGGACGACGCGGCATGGCGACTATGACGGATATGTCTCCAATGCGTCGGTCTGGGATTTCGCCGACACGGCGGACGACATGCTTGGCTGGGCACGGCAGGTGGGGGTGAACCAGTTCATCAATCGGATCTTCGCCGGCCGCTATCCGCTCGCATTTCCCAATACGGCTGACGGCATCGCACTGCAGCAGGAGTTGGAAAAACGCCTCGCCTCCGATCCGAACGGCGTCGCACCGCAGAAGGCGGCGTTTGGATTTCCGCATGCACACACGCTCGGGGCGTGGGGTGCCTACGGGCTCCGCGAGATGCTGATCCTGGTCGGCATGGACACCGGATTGCCGATCGGCGCGTCAATGCCGTGGGCCGCGGGAATGAAGCCGGAGCAATATGCGGCGGAAATCAAACGCTACACCGAGCCGCTGGCGGCGTTGCCGGCGTTCACGGGCTGGGATTGGGTGGCGAACTGGTGGACGGTGGACGACAAGCGGTTCGCGACGACGGAGGAGAAGGCGGCCTACGAGGCCGCGCTCAAGAAGGCCAACGAGACAGGCATCTGGGATCCGGTCCTCGACACGGTCGGCGACCGGGCCATCAACTGGCAGCCCGAAGCACAGGAGATTTTCGAAAATGCCCTGGCCGCGGTCGCGCCCGGTCGCACGACCGCCAACGCCGGGCCCTACCGGAGGCCGGAGATTTATCCGCCGGTCACCTTTGCCAACGTCGACGAGGTGGACCTGCATTTCCAGGCCGAGCAGATTTCCTGCCCGGACTGGACGGCGCATGCGACGGACTTCTACAAGCGGCCCGGCAAACCGGCCTGGGTCCATCCCGAGATCTGGAACGACAGCGGCACCGGTGAACAGATCCTGCCGGCGAGTTGGCTGGCCATCATGCGCGGTGTGGATGGCATCGGCTCGTCGGGTTCGATCCCGAATTGGGGCGCGCAGCCGACGGATTCCCGCTCCGGCTATCCCGGCATCCCGACAGTCTTTCGCGGGTTGACCGAGTTCTCCCGGCACTACGGCGCGTGGCTGACCACGCTCGAGAACAACGACCGTGTGGGGATCGTCGTGTCGCATCGGCAGATCAAGGTGGATGCCTGGGGCGGGATCGGGGGCCGCTCTTTCACGCGGTTGTGGGAGGCGTTCATGAATTGCCTCTACGCCCGCCAGCCGGCGACATTCCTGTATCCCGAAGACAAGCCCGATCTGGGCCGATTCAAGGCCCTGCTCGTCGTGGGCCAGCAGTACGAGATGGAGCCGCCGCTGGCTGCGCTGCTGGCGCAGGCGAAGGCACGCGGACTCACGATTTTCTCCGATGCGACCTGCCGGGAGGCGCTCGTCAAGGATTGCACGCCGCTGGGCGTGGCCTTTGACAAGGTCGAGAAGCTGCACGGGTTCAACAACGATGCCGCGTGGTGGGATTTCCCGAAGGCCCTGTTGGCCACCGCGCCGATCGTCGCGGGCAAACTCGCCGCGGTTGCGGCTCCGGTCGCCGAGGTCGATCAGCCGGAGGTGCTGGTCAGCGAGCGACGGAGTCGCGACGGTCGCTTTGTCTGGGTGGTGAACAACACGTCGTCCAGGCTCGATCCCGGCCGGCTCTGGCGGGTCAACAACGCCGTCGCGACCCGCATGCCGGTCGTCGCCAACGTGACGCTGCCCGTCAAGGATGGAGAGGTGGTGTACGACGTGTTCGCCAGATCGGAGGCGAGCGGTCGGAAGCCGGCAGTCAGCGTCGCCGCGGACCTGCGGTTCGCCCACGCCAGGCTCTATGCCGTGCTTCCGCGGGCGATCCGTTCGCTCGACCTTCGCGTGCCCCAGGCATTGAAGCCGGGCCAGACCTTCGAGTGGACCGCCACGGTCCCCGGTATCGAAGCAAAGCTGCCGCTGCGGATCGTTCTGCGGGATGGCACGGGCAGGCTGATCGAAGAACGTTTCACCACGACCGGCAGCGGTTCGCTCACAGTGCCCCTGAACGCCGCCCTGCCCGTCACCGTGTCCGCCACCGAACTCATCAGCGGCAAGAGTAGCGGAGCGTCGTCTCCAAATGCCGAGCCCCGGACGATCGACGCGGTCTTCGGCCCGCGGCTGCGGGACCTTGCCATCTCGCCGGACGGCACGACCGCCCTGGTGAACGCCTTCGACTGGGGCACGAACCTCCACGCCATCGATCTCGACACCGGCAAGACCCGCTGGAGCGGGCGTGTCGGCGACCATTTCGCCTACGCACCCGTCGCCGCGGGCGACGGCTTCGGCGTGCAGGGCTACGACCTCGCGACCGGCGAGGGCTATCACTTCTACCGGCTGGACGCCGCCGGGAACGTGTCGCGGCGGTTTGCCCTTCCGGGCCTGCCATCCCGCCTGACGAATTGGGCGTTCGCCCCGCACCTGACGGACCGGATCAATAACTTTGCGGCCGGTCCGGATGGCTCGTGGATCGCCGCGGCCGGAAATCTCGGGCTCGCGGCGTGGGCGGCCGACGGGAAGCTGCTCTGGTCGAAGGATTGGTCGCAGTCGAAACGCACGACGATGAATCTGGTGGCGGCCGACGGCGCGACCTTGATTGCCGGACAGGGCATGAAGCTGGGAGCTTTCGAGGCCCGCACCGGGAAAGTCCGCTGGCATGTGACGCTGGCAGCGACCGGCGAGATCCAGGGGCTGGCGGCGAGCGCCGATGGCCGGGCCATCGCGGCGCGGACGACGGCCCAGAGTGGCCGGGTGTTCGTCGTGCGGGAGGGCAAGGTGATCGGGTCGCTGCCGACCAAAGCGGACGCCGTATCGCTAACCCCCGATGGCGGGCATGCGGGCGTGACGGAGGGTGACCTGTTGAAATGGTACGCCACGGAGGGCGGGTTACAGTGGGGCTTTCGCGGCGATGGCACGTTGCGGTTCCCGCGTTTGTCGCCCGATGGAAAACAGCTCGCCGTCAGCAGTGAGCTGGGGACGGTCTATGTGGTGGACGTCGCGCGTGGCACGATGACGGCGCGGGACATGGCCGCACTGGCGTCGCCGGCCTGGCTGCCGGACGGTGATCTCGTCTTGGCGTCGTGGCTGGGGACGGTCTGCCGGCTGTCGCCCGACGGGAAGGAACGGTGGCGGGCCGTCGTCGCGCCACACCCGCCATCGGCCACCGCGGCCACGGAAACGGTCGCCACGTCGCGGCTGACCACATGCTTCAACGCCGAGGCGACGCCGCTGCCGGTGACGCCGAATGTCGTCTCACCCACCGCTGCTTCTGTGCAGGCCCGGATGGGCGATAAACCGGTTTCGTTGCAGCATCCGGCCGCAATGTTGTTCGACGGCGAGACGGACGCACAGGCGAAGCCCTGGATGAGCTGGGAAGACACCGGGATGATCGATTCCGGCTGGCGCGGATCGTTCAGCCTGGAGATCGCCCTCGTCCGGCGGGTGGCGCGGGTGACGGCGATCACATTCGTCGAAGACCCGGCCCATCCCGAGTCGTGGCTGCGCGACGCGAAGCTCGAATACTGGGATGCCGACAGCGCGGCGTGGAAGTTCTCGCAGTATCTCACGTCCGATGCGGCCGTCCACACGCACAGGCTGAACCGGCCCATCGAGGGCATGAAGTTCCGGCTCTCGCGGCCGGACGCCGCGGGATGGCCGGCAAGCAACCTGCGGCTGGCCGAGATCGTGTTTCACGGCGATGATCTCGGGCCGTCGTGGCCGCCGGCAGTGCGGGCCAAGCAGCCGGTCGCCGTGCTGTTCGACGAGAATCTCGCGGAGCTGAATACGGCCTTCCAGAACGGTTTCAACACCGGCTACAAGCCGGTGACGGACGCCGACGCCTACAGCGGCGCGGCGTACTTTCTTTTTGACCCTGCGAAAAACGGCGGCGGTCTCACCCAGTGCCGACCGATGCGGGAGATCGACACGTGGCTCTATCCGATCGCGGAGCGTCCCAAGGCGGGGGAGTATCGCTATCTGCAGATGGCGGTAAAGCGGCTGGGCCCCGATCTGAAGGAGCTCAAGATGTGGTTGGGGCACCCGGATGGGAACCCATTCACCGTCATCCCGCTCAAATCCACGGACGACTGGCAGCTCGTCCGGGTGGATCTCTGGCCGTTGGCCAAGAAACCGCTGAATGTGACCCAGTTCTGGCTGGCTTTTAACAACGGGGCAGCCGCGGTCGACCAGATCGTGCTCGGCCGGACCGAGGGGGATCTGGACGCGTTGAAGCCCGGTGGCGGAACCACGGCTGAGAGCAAGTGAGGCCGGGTGGGCCAGCCGGTCGGGCAACCGGGGCCGGGAAGCCAAAATTCCGACAGCGGCTGGAGGTCACCTGGCGGATCCACCAGGTGACAGGGGGGGGCAGCCCTTACTAAGATCTAGGGGTCGTTTGGCGTGAGGGATTTTTCGATTCCTCTGCTCTCAATGCCGCATATAGGGAGATCCGATATGGCTGCTCGCACACGAAGAGCATTCACCATCGTCGAGCTGCTGGTGGTGATCGTGATCATCGGCGTGCTCGTGGGGCTCTTGCTGCCGGCGGTGCAGGCGGTGCGAGCCGCCGCGAGAAACATGCAATGCCAGAACAACCTGAAGGAAATCGGCACCGCGTTGCACAACGTACACGACGCCCGCAAGCGATTTCCGCCCGCAAGCGCCGGCGTCGACATGCCAGGATACTGGCAAGCACTTGGGGATACTGCGAAAGTCTCACCGGCCTATGAAAACGCCCATGGCGTGGGGTTTGCTTGGGCCGTGTACGTGCTGCCGTATCTGGATGAATCGAGCAAGTACAACTCTCTTGTCTGGTTATCGCCGCCGTCGACCAACCTGCATGCCGGCCGGGTGCAAGGGGGGCCGAACATGAACACCCTCCTGCGGTTCTATCCGACCGTGCTGCGCTGTCCGGATAACCCGATGCCTCATTTCACGAACGTCTGGACCAGCGCGCGCGACATGGCGGCGAACAACTACGTGGCCATCGCGGGGGCCGACATCGGCACGTCGGGCTTGTCCAGAGATTGGTACAACTCCTCCTACGGGCCGACCGGTTTCAACGGCGTGCTCTTCGCGAACTCCAAGATCCATGCCGGGTCCGTCATCGACGGCACGAGCAAAACGATGATGATCGGAGAGCAGACCGACTGGGCGGTGGACGGTTCCGGACGCCGGAATTCGTGCCGCTCGAGCATGGTCGGATCCAGCCTGTGGTCGGGGTGCTATTTTACCGATCAGGCGAGCGTTACTGTTCGCGACATGGTCGCGAACACGACCACGATCAACGCGCCGATCGGCACCCGGGTCTGCACGGCTGCCTTGTCGGACTGGCAGGGCGAATATGGGAGCAACGGCAACAACTCGCCCCTTCGCTCGCCGCACAGCGACGGCGGAACGAACACGCTTTTCGCCGACGGAAGTGTCCGGTATCTGCAGGCGGGCACCGACCTGACCCTGACCAAGAG